>QNYZ01000076.1 GCA_003973265.1 Deltaproteobacteria bacterium
TGACATGACCCGTTGACATGACCCGTTGACATGACCCGTTGACATGACCCGTTGACATGATCGGGACGATTTTGTAAAAATAAACTTTCGCAACCATCCGCTTTCCGGCACAGCCCGGCGTCTGGGTGTCGCCGGATCGGCGCAGACTGACAACTTCAAGGGAGGCAATACATGGCGGGCGTAAACAAGGTGGTTCTTATCGGAAGACTGGGAAAAGATCCGGAGATACGGTATTTTAAAGACGGTACAGCAGTGGCAAATTTCACCATTGCCACCTCCGAAGAGTGGAAAGACAAAGAAACCGGCGATAAAAAAGAACGTACCGAATGGCACCGCATCGTTGCCTTTCGGCGGTTGGGTGAAATTTGCGGAGAGTACCTTTCCAAGGGCCGACAGGTCTATATTGAAGGTAAACTGCAAACCCGCGAATGGGAAGACAAAGACGGCAACCGCCGCTGGACCACCGAAATTGTGGCCCGCGAGATGCAGATGCTCGGTTCAAGGGATCAGGGCCAGGGCAACCGCGATGCAGACAGTTACCAGCCGCCGGGCATGGCCGGTCCGCAGTCGGGTCAAAACGAACCGGAAGATGATATCCCGTTCTAGACAAAAAGCATGCTTTTCCCATACCCTTATAAATTATAAATAACTGGTATTTTGTAAAGAATACACTGATGCCGCTATCCGTTGTCGATCTGTATCAAAAAATCCTGCCCAAAACCAATTGCCGGGATTGTGGATATCCGACCTGCCTGGCTTTTGCCGGGATGGTTGTATCCGAAAAACTGCCTCTGGATAAATGCCCGCATATTGAAGCAACCGTATTAGAATCAGCACAGGCCGAGCTGGATGAACAGTATGCTTCGGGGAAATGGCTCAAACGAGACCTGGCCGCTGACGCCCTTGTATGGGCCAGGGAACGGGCGGCTTCCATGGATATCGAAACGCTGCCGGATCGGATCGGCGGCGTTCTTCAAAAGGACCGGGATGGCGTCTATCTGGTACTGCCTTATTTTAACGGCGAGATTCTGATCCGGCCGGATAAAATTCATAAGTCAGACGGCTCGGATCTCAACCGCTGGGAACAGGTTTTCGTCTTTAACCACATGGCCCAGGGAGGCAGCGCGCTTCCCACCGGTAACTGGAAAGGCCTGGAGGCCATTCCCAATACGATTTCCAAAATGAAATCGATGAAAGCCCATGTGGAAATGCCGCTGCTGGAACGGTTTACGGGCAAACCTGCTCAGCTTGAATCTGCCGCCGAAGCCATCGGCGGTGAAGACAGTTCGGCCCAGTTTCCCACCGCAGATGTGGCGATGCGTTTTTCGGTCCTGCCGCGCCTGCCAGTCATGCTTTTGTTCTGGGATGCCGATCCGGACGATGGGTTTGGCGCCGAAATCAAGCTGTTGTTCGACGAAACCATCACCGAACATCTGGACGTTGAATCGATCATGTTTTTAAGTGAACGAATCCGGCAGTTGCTGCGCGGCGATGAGATGTGAATAAAGCCGTCGATTTACTCGACCACATCACGAATCCGTCTCCACTTTGATTCGACTGCTGACACAGGCATGGCAGGATCCCGACCGGATACGGGCCGCATCGGACAGCGACAATACACCCACAATCTCTTCCGTTCCGACAGATTGAACAAAGATCCGATGCACTTCGGCAAAGATCATCTTCCGAATGGCATCTTCCAGGTAGTCGTCTTCCCTGCAGACCCGGATTGGAGAGGCCATGATCTCGCGGGCAGATGTGTCGACCGCCAGGCCATGCTTATAGGCCAGGATCAGGTCCGTCTTTGACACCACCCCCACCGGTACATGCCCGGTATTTTTTTCGATCAGCATCGCGCCAAAACGATGCGCGGATAATGCCTCCATCACAGCCACAAGACTGTCCGTTTCGGCAATCGCCACCACGTTGTCCGTCATCACCTCTTTGACAGTAAGACGCGAAACCGTATCATCCGGGGCGGAGGCCTCTGCCCGAAGATGACGGCTCTGCGCACAGGTATGACAGTAGCGGTACAGCAATCCCACCATATCCGGATAGGCAAGTACGCCGACAATGTCCCCGTCCTGACCGTCCTGGACGTAAAGGCGGTATACGCTTTTATTGCGCATGTCTTCCAGCGCGGCATCGAGAGACGCATTCAGCTGGCAAAACAACGGCGGTGAAACCATGATATCCGACAGCGGCGACATAATGGGCAGGCCCGCATAGTAGGCGCCCATGATATCTGTCTTGGAGACAACACCCGCAGGCTGACCGGCATTATCCAGGGTCATCAGCGCATTGGCCTTATGCTTGATCAGGTAGTTAATCGTATGATCAATGGGAGCTGTTTGAGGCAGCCGGATAAATTGCCGCCGCATGGCATCCTTAACGGATAATCCGGTTAAAACCGATCGATCAACAATAACGGCCATGGCACCTTCCTTAAGCGGATAATTTATCAAGAAGATTATAAAACAGATCCGAAATATATACGATTCCGAGAATATTATCGTTTTCCAGAACGGGGATTCGCCGCACATGTTTATTGATCATCAAATCAAGAAGGATCATCAAATGTGTATCCGGCGTCACTGATATCAAATCGGTAGACATGATATCCCCCACCAGAATCGTGCGGGTCCGGTCGCAGGCATTTTCAACCAGGCCTGAAATATCAATGTCATCCATGGTTCCCCAGACATGAATATGCTTGGGGCGAATGAACAAAAGGATATCGTACATGGACAGCATGCCGATCAGCCGGTTGGATTCATCGGTTACGGTCATACCGAATACCTTGCGGCCTTCTTCCTCGGAGGCTTTACGAAAAATCCGGACTGCATCAGCCACGGTCTGGTCTGATTTTAAAGTATGGAGACGGGTTGTCATCACATCCCGGGCGGTCATTTGCATCGGCAACCTCGCTTGCATAAAACATTACTATTATGGGGAAGCGTATATCAAACTTATTTTATACGGATTCAGACCTGAAACACAAGGATATTTTGAAGGGACCCGGCAGCTTAAATGGGCATACACAAGGGCCAATAATGCTTGATCATTGGCAGTTTGAACGGGTACAATAAAGCCATGACAATATTTGTTCCACCCGATTTTCCCATTCCCCCTGTGTGTTTGAAACAGACAGAATCTACCAGAAAATGTGAACGGTCAACGATGTTGTTAAGGGTTATGACGCCGTCATGATCCGTGCCGGGCACCTGCGGAAAACAAGGCCTTTTGGCCCGGCTCACCTGCAGCCGGCGACCGGTCCCAAAAAAAATCGGGATGTCCCTGCTGGCTGAAAATTCCCGAATCACCGAAATCACCGATTATAGGCGTTTACCATTGACAGCATGAAAATGGGGGTATAGGGTTGCCCGAATTTAAATCTTATCAGTTAGAAGTGAGGCGAGATTATGGCGTTTACCATACTGAAAAGAGGGTTTGATATCAGCAAGCAGATTGATGAATTCCTGGATAAAGTCAGCGAATCCGGCTTGATTTTTCAAAGGGGAATTCATTCCTATCTGCAGGGAAAAATGGAGTCATTTAAAAAAAGACTGGAAGATATCTACGAAATTGAGCACCAGGGCGATGCACTGCGTCGAAACCTGGAAAAACAACTGTATCTTCAAACACTGATTCCCGAATCCAGAGGCGACGTGCTGGAACTTCTTGAGAGCCTCGACGCCCTCCTGGATCGGTTCAAGGGCGCACTATGGCGTTTCGATATCGAATGCCCAGACTTTTTCCCTGAAATCCATGACGATTTTGAGGAACTCACCCTGTGCGTGGTCAATTCCGTGGAGGCCATTGTCCTTTCCGCCCGTGCGTTTTTTAAAAATATTTCCGCTGTCAACGATCATATGCATAAGGTGATCCACTGGGAAAGCCAGTCTGATATCATATCTACCCAGCTCCAGCGAAATATCTTCAGCCGGAAGGAGATGCGGCTGAGCCACCGGATGCAGCTTCGTGATTTTGTTCGTCACGTGGATAAGATTGCGGACCGGGCGGAAGATGTTGCGGATAAGCTTGGTATATACGTCATTAAACGCTCACTATAGGGACCTGACATGTTCGCCTTTTTTCTTTCCAGTGGTTTATTTTTAGGCTGGTCCCTGGGGGCCAACGACGCCTCGAATGTGTTCGGTACTGCTGTGGGCAGCAAGATGATCCGTTTTAAAACCGCAGCGGCCTGCTGCAGTATTTTTATTATTTTAGGGGCAGTGGTCAGCGGAGCGGGAGCTTCCCATACCCTGGGAAAACTGGGGGCCGTCAATGCGATGGCCGGCGCATTTATCGTTGCTTTTTCTGCAGGGGTCAGCATTTATCTGATGACCCGTGCCGGTTACCCGGTGTCGACTTCCCAGGCTATTGTCGGGGCGATTATCGGATGGAATTTTTTTTCCGGTTCCCCTACCGATTACACATCACTTCAAAAAATCGTGGGGACATGGGTTTTATGCCCCCTTATTTCCGCAAGTATTGCGGTGGTATTTTACAAACTGGTCGTTTTCGGTATCAAGCAGTTAAAACCACACATTCTAACCCAGGATGCGTTGACACGGCTCGGCCTGTTGCTGGTCGGTGCTTTTGGATCATACAGCCTGGGGGCCAATAACATCGCCAACGTGATGGGCGTGTTTGTTCCTGTTTCACCTTTTCAGGATATCTCTCTTTTTGGGTGGGTCACACTGTCATCGGCGCAGCAGCTTTTTTTTATTGGCGGGGTGGCCATCGCCGTGGGTGTGTTTACCTATTCCAAACGGGTAATGGAAACTGTCGGCGAAGGGATCATCAGCCTGTCACCGGTCGATGCTTTCGTGGTGGTGACGGCTCACTCCACCGTTCTTTTTCTTTTTGCCTCCCAAGGTCTCGAGAGCTTCTTGATTCGTCACGGGCTGCCGTCGATTCCCCTGGTACCGGTTTCGAGCTCCCAGGCGGTTGTCGGCGCAGTCGTCGGTATCGGTTTGCTGAAAGGGGGCCGGGGAATCCGCTGGCGCCTGCTGGGAGGTATCAGCAGCGGTTGGGTCGTCACCCCGATCATTGCAGCGGGCTTTTGTTTTATTTCTCTTTTTTTCCTCCAGAATGTCTTTGAACAAGACACCTATCGCCCGGTGAGTTATTTAGTTTCGCCGAAAGTGATTGAAAGAGTCGCGCAGGCAGGTATCGCCACAGACCGATTGCGGGCACTTGAGGATAAGCAATTTCCAAATGCCGTGACATTTAAAAAGGCCCTTTCAAAATTCAGTCCCATCCCGTCGAAAGACCTTGCGTTGATGATGAATACGGCTGAAATACATCCGATGAAAATTACCGCAACCAGCTTGAATACCCTTTCCCGGCGGGATAGACGGATCTCTGCCGCCCAGAAAAAAGACCTGGCCCGGCTGCTGAAGCACTCGTTTATGCATAAATGGGAATTGGCCGACGCCCTGTCAGCCATCTCACCGGATTGGCGTTTCAATCATCAGGATAAAAAACATGACCAGGCGCTCAGCCAAACCCTTGCTCATTTATATAAAATATTTGATACCGGTCAAAGTGACCCGGCCAGATCGAACAGGTGACTACGGACATATTGACAACACTGGCTGACGATCTTTTTGTTAAAATAGTACCTGTTTTGCATATCGGGATACTTCTTTGTAGAATCCCGTGTCATCACTTCGCTCCACCTGCTTAAAAAAATCGGGTACCCATTGCCTGAGGTGGCCAAGCAGAAAATCATAATCTTCCCGAACCAAATCGTGGGACGACAGGGTCGACAGCAGGGCCAGAAATTCCAATTCCACCGCAATATGATCCGGTATTTCATCCGTTTCAAAACCATACTCACGGTACATCTTTTTCAGCCGAATGGTGGATGGTCCCATTAACGTTCCTTCAAGATAAAAGGATCCGTATGGCGGGCAGGGCACCTCGGGCAGCGTGTTGATGAAGAGGCGGACGTAGTTGTTTTGAAGCGTTGTGAGATTGAAGTCATCCGCCGCCGCCCCCCCCGTCACTTCCCCGGCCGTGAGGGCCAGGCGTTGAATATCCGTTACCGGCCATGTTTCCGGATAAGTAAAGAGCCGGGAAAGTGCCTGGAGGTTTTCAGCATTCAGGGTGAATGTGCTCATGCGTCCGCTTTTTCGGCAATGGGGAACCGGTCAATGGCGAAAAGAATCACAAAACACATGAATGCGACAACGCCCATGAAAATAATGATTTCGACGATGCTCGGAAAATAGTGCCATTTGGTAACAAAGGTATTACCAAGGGGATCATATTGCCCCGAAGCAATCGGCATAGACCATTCCACGTGCTGCAGTCCCAATGGTTTGATGGTAAGCGAAATCTTGTCAAAGGCGGCCGGCATGATCAGGAACCGATGGGACAAGACCCCGAGAATCAAAAGCAGGCAGCTGGCAATCATGGTCCCCGCCCGCTGCCTTATTTTCCGGTTCAGCAGCAGAATAACGGCCAAAAGCGGTGCAAACACTTCTAACGCATGGGCCGCACCATAGTCGATAAAGGTAATCGACAGCGTACTGAGGGCTTCAGCCGCACCATACCAGAAATGGATGATAAAATCATTGTACATTAAAAAAAGATGAACGAAGAGGGCCGCCGCCATAATGGTGGCCATGCTGCGATAGGCCGGCTGATGTGCCTCTTTAAAACCGTAGGTGAGCAGCGAGACGATGAAGACGACCGCGGTACCGCATGAAACAGCCACGGCGATAAAATCAGGTGCCATCGCCGCTGTAAACCACCATTCGCGGCCGCCCTGTGTAGAGAAAATCCAGGCAGTCACGACATGGATGCCGATGGCGGCAACCAGGGAAAAGGGCGCCAGGCGCTTGGCCCACTTTTCAGAGAATTCGCCGGGATGATCTACTTTAATGGCAATTTTCGCAAGCGGGCCCTTCAGCTCGGGCAGCATGAGAATGTACAGATAAAGAAGCGACAGGCCGGCGTAAAGATTCAACACAATGACATCCCAGACAAGCGGCGAATCAAAGTGCGGGTGGAGCAGCATATTGTAAAGTCGCAGGGGTTTACCGATGTCGGGTAAAATTGAAATCATGGCAGCCGTGACATTGGCAAAAGCCGTCAGCGCGCCGAGTTTGGCAAAGGGTTTTAAACTTTTTACACCAAAAAGATAGATCAGAGAGCTCAACACCAGCCCGCCGGCGGCATTGCCCACAAAAAAGGCCAGGCCGGACACATAAAGCCCCCACGAATAAGAATTGCGCATATGGGTAAGGACCAGGCCTTCCTGGTATTGATAAAACCATGTCACTATACCCGCCAGCATGACGAGGCCCGATATCAAAAATCCAATTTTTTTACGCTGACTCATTTTCAATTCTCCTTCCGCTTGGGGGGCAGATAAAAAACGGTCGGTCTGGTTCCTTTTTCAGCCATCAGGTTGAAGCCGTTTTTATCCCGGATCATTTTCGAGACATTACTTTCCGGATCATCCAGGTCTCCGACATGCCTCGCCTTTCCGGGGCAGGCCCGCACACAGGCCGGGTCAAGCCCTTTTTCGAGGTAGTGAACGCAGAAGTTGCATTTTTCCACGATCCCTTTCGGGCGGGACTGCATATAGACCAGTCTTCCCTTGAGTCGATAGTCATCGGGATAGCCGTATGTATACCCGTCCTGGTACCCGTATTTTTTCATGGCTTTTTTGGAATCTTCCCAGTTAAATTGACGCACGCCGTACGGGCAGGCCGCCATGCAATAGCGGCAGCCGATACACCGTTCGTAGTCCACCAGGATGGTGCCGTCGTCGTGCCGATAGGTGGCCCCGACCGGGCATACCTTCTCACACGGGGCATTTTCGCAGTGCTGGCAGTGAACCGGCAGAAAGTATTCCCGCCCCTTTTCAGGTGGCGTCAGATGGCGGCTGCTTCCGGGCGTAAAGACCCGGTTCCACCAATTGCCGGGTGGTTGGGCATTATGTTGTTTGCAGGCCACCACACAGGAGCGGCAGCCGATACATTTTTCAAGGTCGATGACCATTCCGCGTTTCATATTTTTATCCTCCTTACGTCAACCAGGCATTCGTTCCAGGCCGTTGTCGGTGACCAGATACCGGGTACAAAATAGATCTCATGGAGCGGTTTAATCCAATGCATGGTCAGTGAATTGTACGACTCGTTTTTCAAATATTTAGCCCACCAGCCCTCCTCAAAAATTGCCGTACCCCGGCGGCATCCGGAATCGATAACCGCATAGGCGCTGGTCTTTCCCCGGTTATTATAAATCTGTACAAAATCTCCGGCTTTGATTTGTCTTTTCCGGGCATCTTCGGCATTGAGAAAAACCTTGGGTTTATGCCCCTGGAGTTCATTCAGCCATACGTTGTTGGAATGGGTCGAATGAACCCGGTACAAAGAGTTTTTGGTCACAAAGCGAAGTTTGAATTTCTTCCGGGCGGCAGGGTCAGCCTTATACTCGGTATCCGAAAAGGTCTCTTTGTAAACGGGAAGTTGTTCACCCATCTCCAGGAAGAGATCTTCATCTTTATAGAATTCAATCCGTCCGCTCTTTAAGAATTTAGCCGTCGCCTTCAGCGGCGGCGGATAGCTTCGGGGCGGAAAGGGCACCCGGTGATTGATTTGATCATAAAACGGGATCTGACGATCATCCGGCGCGGTCGAATGGAGACGTACCGGTCCTTTTTTCAGCATACCGAGAGTAATCCCCTCGGTTTCCGCTCCGCCGGTGGCCAGCAGGATCTCGATAATTTTCTGGGAGGCGGTATCTTCATCAAGATCCGGGAAAAATTCTTTTTCCATTCCGGGACTCAGCCGCCTGGCCAGTTCCCTTGCCACCCAGAATGCCGTTTTGCTCTCAAACATCGGTTTAATGGCCGGCTGCTGGAGCTGAAGATAGGGATGCAGGATGGTGGCGGTCAGTTCGTAATTTTCATACCAGCTGGTGGCGGGAAAGACGACATCCGACCATTGGCACGAGGTCGTCATCGTAAAATCGAATGTCGCCACAAACTTGATATCGCCCGAAGCCGACCGTTTTTTAAGCTGGTTCGCCATATTGTGCTGGTCAAAGGGGTTGCCCCATCCCCCGACCATCGCTTTGATGCCTTTTTTCGGATATCTTTTTCCCTTGCCCTGCAGAAAATAGAGAAACGGCACCCAGTTCAGCTTGCCGCCCTCGGGAAACCACCACTCCTTGAGGTTGAAGCGGATCCGGTACTGACCGGCATAGGAAGAGATGCCGCCGCCGCTCTGCCCGATACTTCCGGTTAAGACCGGAATCAGAGAGAGGGCCCGCCCCTTGAGATCTCCATTGTACCACTGATAGTTGCTGGCACCGTAAATAATATGAACCGGCTTGTTTGCCGCGGCTTCGATGGCGACTTTTTCTATCTGTTCGGCCGGCACATCGGTAATGGACGATACGTTATCAAGGGTATAGTCTTTCAGGGTTTCCCTTAATTCACTCAATACGGTGCGGACTTCAACCCGGCGGCCGTCTGTCAGTTCCACCTGGTATTCGCCCTCAAGTGTCGCCCCCGAAGGATCGAGGCGTTCGGGGTTGAGAATGGCAAACCCGTTTTGGGTATGAACGACAAACAGATCTCGATAATCCGGTATTTTTTTCTGTTCCGCATCTGTGGCCAGGCCCTTTACTTCACTGGCACGCAACCTTTTGCCGGTATCTTTCCGCACGAGAATCGGCATGTCCGTGAAATCTTCCAAAAAGGATGCGTCATACAATTTTCGATCGATAATGACCTTGGCCATACCCAGCCCCATGGCCGCATCGGTATCCGGTTTCAAAGCCACCCATTCATCGGCCTTGGCGGCCGTGGAACAAAAATCCGGGTCAAAAACAACCAGTTTGCCGTTGGTTTTCGCTTCCACGAGGTGGTGGGCATCCGGCAGGCGGGTCTGGATCAGGTTGGAGCCGAATACCATGGTATAGCGGGCATTGGGCCATTCCAGGGATTCCAGTTCTTCCGTCTGAACACCAAAGGTCATGGGCCAGAACATGGGCAGGTCCCCGTTCTGATCGTAGCCGTGATGGATACTCCAGTGGGCCAGGCCGGCCAGTCTCACAAAGGCACCTTTGTGTACATAGCCGGTTCCCGGGACCTGAACCGTCAGGCCCACGGCCTCGGGGCCGTATTTTTCCATAATCTTTTTCAGTTTATCGGCGGTATAATCCAGGGCCTCATCCCAACTGGCTTTTCGAAACTTTCCGGAGCCTCTTTCGCCGGTTCGAATCAGAGGGTACTTGACTCGATCTTTCCCGTACACAAGGTTCATCATGGACAGCCCCCTCAGGCATCCACGCGGATTATAGCTTTCTTCCGGATAATCGGAACTTTGAATAATTGTCGTGATACGATCATCCGTGACATGAATATTATATCCGCAGGCACCGGTACAGTTTGGAGAACAGGTAGAACGGGTGACTGTTTCTGCCCCCGTTTCCCCGGATGCTGCTTCAGCGCCGGCATAACGGAAAAACTTCAAATCCAGAGAAGCTGCAGCGCCTGAGGCAAGGCCCATTTTCAGAAAAGAACGTCTGTTAACCTCCATGAATCCCCTCCTTATTCATTTTCAAGTTAGATAACTATTTTTTAAAACCAAAATTCCGGATAACGGCGTTTTTCAGGAATATTGTTCACTAACAGCGCCACCACGAGCATGATGAGTGCCCCCAGGCCCACCGGCATGACCACATAAAAAAAGCCCAGGCTGTGTATTTTCTGGCTGCCGATGACTGCAATCAAAGAAGTGGCACCACCGGGCGGATGCAATGTTCTGGTGGCATGCATGACCGCGATTGCCGTCGCCACGGCAACCGACGACGCCAGCCACATCTGACCGGAAAATAACTTATAGGCGCAAACGCCGATGATGGCTGAAAGGATATGCCCTCCCATGAGATTGCGCGGCTGCGCCAGCGGACTTTTAATGGCGCCGTAGAGAAGCACGGCCGATGCACCGAAAGAACCGATGATCATTGCCATATCAGTCTGGGCAAAAAAAGTATAGTGCGAATATGAAACCGCGGCGATACCGGCAAAAGCGCCGATCCAGGACCAGATGATCTCGGGAAAATTTACCCCTGGGGGGCTCTGGGTCGTTCCCCGCATTTTATTAAAGTAATCCACGTAGTCTGGCCGACTCCCCTCTTATCTGTGATGATCTGTTTTAATCGTCGGTATACAGGAGGACTGGACGATATCAGCCCGGGTGACAATTCCGAGCAGTTTCCCTTTCTTGTCAATCACCGGTACCCGGTTGATCCTGTTTTCTGTCAAAATACCGGAAATGGCGGAAACAGAAACATCCCCTTGAACGGTTATGGCAGGCGCTGTCATGATGTGACCCGCATCCTGCTCTCGGATGGAAATGGCCAGGCAGTCCCCGTTACTCAAACAATGGGCAATCACTTCCATGAATGAGGTTTTATCCTGGTTTCCCAGAGAAAAGAGAAAGTCTTTTTCGGAAATGACACCGACAACCCTGTTTTTTCGATCAACCACGGGAACCCCCGATATGCCATGGTTGGCCATGACATGTGCCACCTCTGCCGCAGGCGTGTCTGCCTGAACACAAATTACCTTTTCGGTCATGACATCACGAGCCTGAACCGTTCGCGCCAGTCGCTCAAGAGCATGGGTATACGCGGATTGGTATAACGTCTTGAAATCGCCGGGCGTGATATCCAGGTATCCCTCGATATCTTTCATGGCGTCCAGAATATCGGCGTCTGAAATGTCAGGCGGGTTCAATGAACATGTATTTTCATGCCGAAAGCGATCGGTCATTTTCTTTCCGTTTCTCCGGAATGAATACCGGCAGTGGTTTTTGGGCCAGCATGACGGTAATATTGTCCGTCCCTCCGGCATCAAGAGCGGCATCTACCAACGCCGTGGCCTTTTCTTCCAACCCGGATTCCATATCGAGACCGGACTCCATGTTAAGAATGGACATCATCGCTTCAGTGCCAATCTGTTTGTAAAGGCCGTCGGTGGCAAAAACCAGAACGTCCCCGCTAAATAAATCCAGGCAGCCTGTTTCCGGTTTCGCATAGCCGCAGCCGACATATTGATCCATCACGTTTCTCGAATAGTGCCGGGGCGCTTCTTCTTCGGTAATTTCACCTTCCGCCAGAAGAAACCGGGCCAGCGTCTGGTCTTTAGTGATTTGAGTCAGCCGGCGGTTTCTCAAAAGGTACAGGCGGCTGTCACCCACATGGACCCAATATGCCTTGCCGAGGCGGTACAAAACAGCAATCAACGTGGATCCCATCCCATCGTCCAGGGTCGGGTCATCGTCATGTTTACGACATATGGCCGTATCCATTTCAACAGCCAGTTTCGCAAGCTGGATCTGTTCATCACCGCCGGCGATATTCTTGACAGCCGCCAGCCGGGCTCTTAGAATTTCAGCCGCATAGTCCCCGGCAACATTTCCGCCAAGGCCATCGGCAATGGCCAGCAATATGTCTCCGTTCGACATCCTTTTGATTAAATACCGGTCATCATTGGAAGAGTTTCCCCGGCCGATATGAGTATGGGCCGTTATTTTAAGAGGACTCAGGGACAGCTGCGTACTTCCTTCTTCGAGATGGATTTTTTTATAAAATACGCACTCTCTGCAGGAGGATTGTTTTTCAGCAAAAGACCCCTGGCATCGATTGCGGCAAAACGTTCCAGCCACCAGCCAGCAGGCCCTTCCCGCGTTTATTCCCCTGTTGAAACCATTAAAGGCGCGCTGCGCCGCAGCCGGGCATATACCAGATTTTTCGACCCGGGTGCCCCCTGGCTCTCTATGGCATTGCATATATTCCCAGCAGTTAATTTTTTTTGACATTTTCAATATTTTCCTGAATAATTATCCAATACCACCTGAAGATACGTCATTGCAATTCGTTCCGAATGCGGCCGCCTTTACAGAGGCGCTTCGTTTGTCCAAAAGCCGCTCTACGGCTGCACCGGCCTCTCTTGCATTCTGGTAGCGCCGGGCCGGGTCGCGCCGGCCGGCCCGGCGGATAAAATCGCCAAGCCCGTCCGGCAATCCTGAAGCAAATGGCTTCGGATCCGGGACATCACAGGATAAATGAAGCTCCAATAGCTCCTGGCAGCTTCTTTCCGGGAAAGGGCGTCGCCCGACAACCATTTCATACGCCATGATTCCCAATGCATAGATGTCGGTTCGTGGATCCACCGGATCGCCTGTGATCTGTTCCGGCGCCATGTAGTGAGCCGTACCGGTATTGGCAAAATCCTCGGTCCCCGTGGGGCAGGCAAGCCCGAAGTCAAGGATTTTCACCTGGTCGTTCGGCTGGATAATAATGTTTGATGGATTCACATCGCGGTGGATGATGCCGCCCTGGTGGGCATAATCAAGTGCCGAAATAATCTGGCTTAAAAAATGAAGTACTCTGTGTGCGGGAAGGGGGGTGGGCCGACGAATCATCTCCTTGAGAGATCTGCCCGGTACGTACTCCATGATGATAAACAGCGTGCGATAGCGCTCATCAAAATCATATACCTTGATAATATGGTCATGATTCAGGCTGGCAATGATTTTGGCTTCGTTACGAAAATTTTCCAGAAAGTCAGGATAAAGCGCCATATCATGGCGCATCATCTTTATCACTACCGGCTTCCCCAGCTGCCGGTGTTTACCCCGGTACACAATGCTGAAGGCACCGCGGCCGATAATATCGGTGGCAACATATTTACCGATGGTTCGATAGGCAGTGGGCCTTCGGCTGTCCAGGCGGTCTGCCACCAGTTCGGTGATAAAGCTGAGCAGGTCGGGATCTTGACTGGAGATTTCATCAAACTGTTCCCGGGTCATTTCCCAGAGATCCATGTCGGTCTCTGCCTCGACATGCGCACGCCGAGGTTCTCCAGTCAGGATCCCCAGTCCCCCGACAATGTCTCCTTCCCCATAGTGATCTACCGGATGAAGCACACCGTCTTTTTCAACCACGACCAGGCACGATCCCCGCTGAATAATATACGCTGTGTGTTCTACCTCACCTTGCACCACAAAACGTTGACCGGCCTTTATATGAATAAAGCGCAGCCGGTCGACAAAGGCACGGGAGCCATCGGGGGTGATGAATTGCAAAAATTTGGTCTGCCGGTTCGCCATCCCTTCCTCTTCTTGAACCATCTGATAAAAATCACATTCAAGACAGGAGGCACGCTTTTCGGCAAACGATCCCTGGATACATCCGCCACAAAAAGTACCGGCAACGGCCCAGCAGATTCTACCGCCACAAACGCCTGAATTAATACCGTCAAATGAAATGTCTGCGGCAGCAGGACAAACACCGGACTTTTCGGCGCTTCTTCCCCCGGGTTCTCGGCCACAGCGTGTAACTTCCCAGCAGTTGATTTTTTTTTCAGCCACGCCGTTCACACCTCCGGCCCTTTCATTAAGCCTGACCGATCAACGGGTCAGTCCGGGAAGAACAGCTAAAGCTTCTTTAAATGACTGTGCAGCTTGAAACAGCTGGGTGTACATCATGGCCAACCCGATAATTTCGGATAATGTCATCAGTGAGTCGAGGTCCGACCTGGAGATATCCCAAACCTGGCGATGGTATAATCGTAAGGCTCCCATGGTATCCCCATGAAAAAGCACCGGCATGGAAACAAGCGCACCAATCCCCTCGGAAATGGCTTCATCGGGATATTGCAACAGGTCGGTTTTCCCGACATCTTTAATCACAATGGAATCTTCGGTCTGGATACACCCGATACTTTTATCAAACACCACCGGCCCTTTGTTCAAATAATCAATACTCATTCCGAAAGTTGCCAGAATTTCAAGCTCCTTGGTCTCGTTGTTCAAGGCAAATAGGGTGCACCCCTTGATTTCAAGCGCCCCGACCAGCAGCTGTGTCAAATGATCAGCCATGATGCCGAGGTCGTCCGATTCGGCGATGGCCTTGGTAACCACCTTGAAAATATTAATATCGATTTTGTTTTCGGAAGCCATGAGCTACCTCCTCATCCAACAAAAAAAAGAACTCCCTTTCATTCCCGTGCGTTTCCGGTATGCCGGCTTCAGGTGATCACACAGACTGTAATATCAGTTAACGCGGTGATAATTTTATTAAATACATGTCCGGTAAAATAGTGAGTCGCCTTTTTCGATTTGTGATTAACAATAATCAGGTTAAAGTTATCCGCTTTGGCAAACTGTATAATTTCAGTGGCGATATCTTTTTTGCGCGGTAAAAAAACAGCCCGGACCCTGTGCATGGAAAAACCGGATTGAACCAGGCTCTTTGCTGCGTCCTGTAATGCATTTTCCTGGGCCATGTTTTGCTGGGAAAGATAGTTCAAACTGCTTTTTAACCTGGCCATGACGGGGGCATTCCGATCCTCAATTTCAGGCAGGGGGGTATGGGCCGAAAGAAGTGTGACATCCGCATCCCGGTTGTGAGCAAACGTGTTAACCACAAATTTCAGGGATTTTTGATCGTAGGTGGTAAAATTGTATGGTACCAGAATTTTAATGCGTTGCATATCTACCCCCCATACCGATAGTCATTACACTTGCAATCGGATCACAGACTCGAGAGAGGAAAAAAGGCCGTGTCCGAACGCTTAATTTGCGCCCATTCTGGAAACAGAATACCAGAACCGGAGTTTCACCCGACGCATGGCAATGCGAAAGTGTCAACGCTTGCGAACTGCCGGTCAAGCCCTCGTTCATATAAGCTTATATGCAACATTGTGGTATGTGTCAAGCGAAATTTTCCAACCAGAGCTGAATACGAAGCCCTTGCCATAAGCAGGTTCAACAGGATAATAATAATTTCAAATTCATCGTCCGGTGGCTACTTTAAATCGGCTGTCATTGTATTGCCAGGGCATCAGCTATAATGATTTTCCTCCGGACAAGAGGAATGCAGGGCCTCCCTGATCTCCTAATAAAAAAATGGGTCTATCCGGCGTACAGGGCCCTGGCCGTGGGGATCCGTTTTTTTTCCAGAAATGTGATCACCAATCTTTCCTCTTTCGACCTCCCGTTATCTAATTGATATCTGCCAACCGTCGCACCAGAAGTTCCCTGCGGACTGGTCTGTTTTATGGAGACGTACCCGATTCGTCGGCAACCGAAGTACTCTCAAAAAATCAAAAAAATACACCCCTGGGTGGATACAAATACGCCCATACGCCGATTTAATTCGATATTTGCCCATGCTACTTATAATCAACCAGTTGTTTCTGTACGCCTGGAAACGAAATCCGCAAGATAATTGTCCCCGGAGGTACGAACTAAGAAAAAAGGGAGGGTAAAATGGCAGAAAACCAAGAAGAATACGTTAAACCAAAGGTCGAAAATTTTGGGTGGCGTGAAATTTACAAAAAGGAGGACTGGTGGGCCATCTGGCTGTCCCTGTTAATTATTTTTTCGGCCATGGCCCTCTATTTCGGCGGCAGCAGTTTAAAGCCGCTGGCCGTGACACCGGCCCGGTGGTCGAATTTCGGCCAGTTGTTCCATGATTTCGGAACGCACCTGCACTGGTATATTCTCCAGTTTATTTTCTGGGCGGCGGTTTTCAGTATCTCGACCAAGATCATGGGGTTTAAGACTTCGGAATTTCTCCTGTCGTTTATTTTTGTCTATATTATCTCCGTCATTATTTTTGCCATCGGCGCCTGGGACCAGGCACACCATTATAACCTGGAGCCGCCGCTGGTCGCCCTGGTTATTGGGTTGATTATCGCCAATTTCTTCAAACTGCCGAAATGGATGGATACCGGCTTTCGGGTCGAGTATTACATCAAGACCGGTATCGTCCTGCTAGGCGCCACCCTGCCGTTTACACTGATCATCTACGCCGGACCGGTAGCCATGATCCAGGCGACGGTGATCGCCGTGACCACCTGCCTGGTGGTCTATTTTTCTGCCACCCGGATTTTTAAACTGGATCCGCGCCTGGCGGCCTGTCTGGGCGCCGGCGCTTCTGTCTGCGGCGTTTCGGGTACCATTGCCGTGGCCGGCGCCGTGCGAGCCAAAAAGGAATTTCCGGTGATCGCCATCACCCTGGTGATCTGCTGGGCGATCGTGATGATTTTTTTCCTGCCGTTTATGGGAAAGCTGATGAACCTTCACGCCGGTATCGTAGGGGCCTGGGTGGGAACTTCGGAATTCGCCGATGCCGCCGGATTTGCCGCGGCCCAGGCGTATGGCCTCATGGTGGGTATGGAAGAAATCGCGGTACGCGCCTTTACCCTGATGAAAGTGATCGGCCGGGATATCTGGATCGGCATCTGGGCGTTCGTGTTTGCCATCATTTCAGTGACCAAATGGGAAAAAGCGGATAACCTGGGCCAAAAACCCGATGCCATGGAAATCTGGTGGCGATTTCCAAAATTCGTTCTGGGTTTCTTTCTGGCATCTGCCATCATCACCATCGTGGTGCATTCGATTCCCATGCAGGAGTATCTCAAAGAGGTTAAGCCGGCCCTGGTGAATCCCATCAAGGCCATGCGCACATGGGCGTTTATCTTCTGTTTTTTAAGCATCGGCCTGACGACACGGTTCCGTGAGCTGACGGCCGCCGGGGGACCGGCACTGAAATCTTTTACCATAGGCGTTGTGGTCAACGTGATTCTGGGATTTATATTCTCGGTGCTCATTTTCGGCCATTACTGGTCTACCGCCTTGAACGTCGTCAAATAATCGTTGACCACCGTTCGTGAAAATCCGGGTGAGACGCTGTCCGCCCGGATTTTTCGTGGAAACGGGCCCAACGAACAGGATAAAGACCTGTAAACCGTTTGGTTATAATCCGGCAGAGGTAAAAATGAAAAAGAAAACCTGCAGTCAATGCTGCTTTTTCAACAACGATTCACAGTTTCTTGAAGACAGTTATGCAGGGCTCAACGCCTTGAGCTCTGCCTGGGGATGTGTTAGAGGAGATGCAGGGATTTGCAGCCTGCACGATGTTTATCTGTTCCCCCGGGGGACATGTGAATCGTTTCAGAAAAGGCCCGCAGATCACAGGCTGAAAAGTCGTCAGGCAGCATAATCTTTATGGGGCCGTCACAAGTCCCGCACCGAGGGTTCGGAAACAACGCAGTGCCCCGGTTATGGCGATTTGCGATCTTGCCGGGCACAAATCTTCGACCGTACGCGCCCCTGGCAGATAGGTACAACCATAAGTGGCCGAATACGGATTTCAGGCTATACCGATGGCGGTATGGCTTTTCGATATTTTGGATGCAACCGGGAAAGCCGGCCGCACGACGGCAGGCTTTGGCTTAGTGGATCATGTGGCATTTTCTCCCATCGGCGCGCGACCTGTCGCTGCAGCAAAAGTTTTTCTTTGCAATCGCCTCTGTTTTTATCGTCTTTGTATTGCTGACTTCATCGCTCGTATACTTTCAGTTCAGACACGAATTGATAAACAAATCGTACGAGAAAACAAACCTTCTGATGGCTGAAGTCCGGGCGGCCCGTAAGTATGTCAAAGACATTCTTCGTCCCAAAATGTACGCGATCCTGCCGCGTGATGTCTTTATTGTAGAGGCCATGTCCACATCGTTTGTGAGCCGTAATGTCATGGATGATGTAGCCTCCATGTTCAAACAGATGCTTTACAAACGGGCATCCCTGAATCCCCGCACCCCGTCCAACCGCGCGGACCTGTTTGAAAAAAAAATGATCACGGATTACAACCGCTCCCACAGCGTCAAAGAGTGGCAGGGAATCATTAAACGGGATGATCGCAGCTGGTTTGTTACCCTGCAGCCGGTTTACACGGAGAAAAGCTGTTTGCGTTGTCACGGAAACCCCGAAGATGCACCGGCCGACCTGTTGAGACGGTACGGCAACCAGGCCGGTTTTTACCGGAAAGTCGGGCAAGTGGCCGGGCTGGAGGTCGTCGCCATACCGGTGGACCGGGCCCTGGCGCAGATTCATCGTATTTTTTTCTTTATCCTGGGTGCAGGCATTTTTTCACTCCTGTTTCTGTTTTTACTGGTGGGGGCCTTTTTTGAAAAATTTGTCCATCACCCCTTAAAAAATCTGAGTAGTTTTTGTAAAAGCGTGGCGCAGGGCGAAAAAAGCCTGAACGACCCGGTCAAGATGGATTCGCATGATGAAATAGGGGAGGTTGCACTTTCCTTTTATGAACTCATGGCCCATCTGCAAGAAACCCAGCAGGAGCTGAAAAGCCATTCGGAGGGCCTGGAATCGCTGGTGAAACAGCGTACCCGGGAGCTCAATCAAAATCGGAAGTTTCTGGAAACAGTTATCGCCACGGCACCGATCGGTTTTTTGATCATTGACGACACACAGCGAGTTACGTTCTGGAATTCAGCGGCCGCGCAGATCACCGGGATATCTTCTGAACGGGTTATCGGCAGAAAACTGAGTGAAGTTGACCTGCCCATTCCCGTAGATATTCAGTCGATAAAGCCTAAACACCTGCATATGTTCGAGCATCACTTTACCTCCACAGCGGGCCAGGTCGTGCACGTTTTGATCAACAGTGCCGTACTTCCAACCGAACAGACCGCGTCATTTTCCCTGGTAGTCAATTTTATCGACATATCCGAAATGAAACTGCTGCATGACGAATTGAACCACTATACCATGGAGCTGGAGTCTTTGATCGATGAAAAGGTGTCCCGCCTGCGCGAATCGGAACTGCGCTACAGGGAATTGTTTGAAAATGCCAATGATGCCATCGTTTTTCTGGATTCGAAAACACTGCAAATCATTGATGCCAACCCCCGCTGGCTGAAACTTTCCGGTACGCAAAGACACGAGATCAATGGACGACCCTTTTCACAATTTCTTATCCCGCGCAACGGTTCCAGTGCCGAAAAATGTCTGGAAAAGAGTCACTCGGCGGCCTGTACGCTCGAAATGGTCACCCATGGAAAAGACAAAATTTTTGTGGAGCTGATTTCGAGTTCGTTTTCGATGAACAACACGTCGTATGTAATGAGCATTATCCGTGACACGACCCGGCGAAAAAAGTTGGAAGAAAAAATTATCCGAACAAATTTTGAACTTAAAAAACGGAATCGTGCCCTGCGGGATTTGACCATCCGTCTTTCACAGGTCGAGGAGAATACAAGAAGAAAATTTGCCGGTGTCCTGCATGACCAGCTGGGACAGGACCTGGCCGCTATTAAGATCAACATTGGTATGCTGGCAAAACAGATGCAGGAACGGCATGATACACTGCACAGGGATTTGGGCAATATCCAGAAACTTCTCGACAAAGTGATTTCGATCACCCGGGATTTAACATCGGAAATGTATCCGACAATTCTGGACAACCTGGGCCTGGTAGCGGCAATCAAATGGTATCTGGAAAACTACTCCAAAAAATTTCACATCACCGGTTCATTAGAAGAAGATGGTAACGTTCAACGCCTGCTATTGCCGGTAGAGGCCCTGCTCTTCCGGTTGATTCAGGAAGCACTGCTCAATTGCGCCAAACACGCCCAGGCGACACACGTGACCATTGTGATAAAGGCCGCTGCATCCGGGATGGAAATAGAAATCAGGGATAACGGGTGCGGATTCGAGCCGGGCCGTTTTGACGACCTGGAATACAACGGTAACATGGGGCTTCATATCATCCGGGAGAGAATGGATTATCTGGGCGGGGCGGTCACCATTTCCAGCCAACCCGGGGGCGGTACAAGTGTGAAATTAACACTGCCGCTGAACAAACCGGGTGCGGAACACGTTGATCCGTATTCGCATAAAACAGCAACCGGCTGACCTTGGCATTTTTCCCGCCAACAGAAGGATTAACAACGGCGATCCACCGCCGACACAAAAATTTTCTTTAGGAGCCTGACAGCTATGCACGCTCGTATCCTGCTTGCCGACGATCACAACCTGGTACGCCAGGGATTTAAAGCCATTATTTCCCAGAAAAAGGATTACCAGATCGTCGGTGAGGCCGAAAATGGAAGAGAAGCCATCGACAAGTCGCTGCAGTTAACACCCGAAATCGTCATCATGGATATCCGCATGCCCCACATTAACGGGATCCTGGCCACCGAGGAAATTAAGAAACAATTGGAACATACTCAGGTCATCATTTTATCCATGTACCAGGAAAAACAGTATGTCCTGAACGCCTTTGTCGCCGGCGCCATGGGATATTTAATAAAAGATGCGGCTGTCGATGAGCTGCTGGAGAGCATCGACAACGTTCTGCATGGCCATATTTATATCAGCCCACCGGTCGCAAAATATGTGATTGACGATTACCGCCACCTGTTGAAACAAAAAAGTCCGTTCGATGCCTACGATTCGCTGACATCCCGCGAAAAACAGATGCTGCAAATGATTGCCGAAGGAAAAACAACCAACGAGATTGCCGCAATCGCCGGTATCAGCCCCAAAACCGTCAAGACGCACCGCAACGCCCTGATGCGTAAACTCGACATCCACGATATCGCCAGCCTGACACGCTATGCGCTGCAAAAGGGACTGATCCCCATTGAAGCGCACTAGGAAAAAGGTTCCCCCGTATGAATTACCGGGAAAGTTCAACCTGTATTAAATCCTGATCCAAATAGTATATACCTTGAATGGCTTTCCGCTCTTTCCGGGAAGCGATGAAATATTGACATATAGATTAATCGGCTGGTATTTATTAAAAATTCGGCATTTGGGCTTGAATGGCAATCATTGACACCTGAGCTGAGCGATTTTCCGGAAAACCATGTACCCGGGAAACCACGTGCCAGGGAAACCACGTGCCAGGGAAACCACGTGCCAGGGAAACCATGTGCCGGGATATTTGGATGACACGGATTTGAAAAAAACCTCAGGCACCCGGGGGAAGTGCCTTTGACCCGTTATAGATGGGTGCGAGAGTAAGCTGACAATTCAGGTGACCGCATCAAAAAGTGTGGATAAAAAGGATCGTCGACCATGACGCAAAACAGCCGGATAGAGAATGAGAAAAAAAGCTTTGTCATTATTCCCGGCCGGGATATGGGGCTCCTGGCTGCTGAAGACTTAAGACACTTGGCGGACATCGCCCATGACTATGAAGTCCCGGCTGTAAAGATCACCGGCGCTCAACGGATCGCCTTTCTGGGTGTTGCCGAAAGCCGCCTGGGTGCGCTTAATAAAGATCTAGGATTGCCCGCTACGATGCCCCATGACCGGGGAAAAATTCATTATGTACAGTCTTGTCCGGGTAACCGCTGGTGTAAATTCGGGATATCGGATTCGCCGGCGATGGGTAAGAAGGTTGCTGCGTTGCATTTTAATCGTCCATTGCCTTACAAAGTCAAAGTCGGGATTTCCGGATGCACGATCTGCTGCTGTGAGTCATGGGTTCGGGACGTGGGGCTGATCAGGGGGCGATCGGGATGGAAACTAATTTTTGGTGGCAATGCGGCAGCTGCGCCGCGCATCGGTGATGTGATTGCCGACGGCCTGAACGACAGGGAAGCAATTGACCTGATTGAAAAATGCCTGGCCGTTTACAGTGAGCAGGCAGGGAAAAACATCCGAAGTGCGCGATTTATCGAACAATTCGGCAGTGAAAAATTCAGAAAAAGTGTGCTCCAATAACAATCCGTTTCAATCAATTATTGACCTGTAAATTAACTGGATTGAACAAACGTCCGAGACGATGTGCCAGGATATTCAGGTGATGGGATTTCAAAAAACAGAGATACCTCTGGGATGAAAACCCCTTGAACATATTAAATATTATAGATTTCTCAGCGATCAATGGACGGGTTCGGAGTGCGCTGGCAATCGTTCAACTCAGGAGCAGCGACAGCATCGATCCTGTCCTTTAAAAAATTTATCAGACCGGCATCCCGAAAGTGTTTTCATCAATATTACAGGCCGTGACCGCCTTTAATATTGATGCGAGGGCTCACTTGACATTTTCCGGCAGCAGACACATAGTACCAGACAGTTTTGGAGACATTGCCCGTCTTCAGTGATTAAAAATGCAGAAAAGGGTTTTTTATCGTTCTCCCTGCCAGGGGAATGCACCGCCTGGCTCTCATTTTTTCAAGACCGCCGGGTGTCTCAATCGAGGTGTGGCATGTTACTTACAATCAAAAGGTATCATCAGCTGTCTATTGACAAACTGCCCCGTGTATCCGTCAATTCAGATACATTCCATAAAAATCTTCGATGCGCCCCGGCGCACCAGCTGCTGGGCATCCCATTTCATCTCGCACCATAGCCTGTCATCCCCCCGCTTACCCGGGATAATTTTTTAAGCCCCGAAAGCCCGGATACTCCAGGGGATTCCCTTTCAGGGTTTTGTCCAATGTGCACAGACTCATCTTGATTACAAAAGAGAAAAAATAAGATCATTTAAAAGGATACGCCATGTCAAATCAATCACTTATCCCCTCCCCTTCTCCGACACACACCGCAGCCCGGCCTTCAACCGCCGGGGAAGGCACGCCAGCCTCCATTCAGGAGATCAATGCGGTGGTCAAAGAGGCCTCGGCCTGGGTTCCATTGCTTAAATCTGAAATAGGCAAGATCATTATCGGCCAGCAGCACCTGGTTGACCGGCTCCTGATCGGCCTGCTTGCGGGCGGCCATATCCTGTTGGAGGGGCTTCCCGGCCTGGCCAAGACCCTGGCGGTCAAGACGCTGGCATCTGCCATATCCACCGATTTCAGGCGGATCCAGTTCACCCCGGACATGCTGCCCGCCGATATTATCGGTACCGAAATCTATAATCCGCGTGCCACCGGATTTGAGGTCAAGAAGGGGCCGATTTTCGCTTCCATGATCCTGGCCGATGAAATCAACCGGGCCCCGTCCAAGGTTCAGTCGGCCCTGCTTGAAGCCATGCAGGAAAAACAGGTGACCATCGGCGAAGAGAGCTTCACCCTGCCGAACCTTTTCCTGGTGCTGGCAACCCAGAACCCCATTGAGCAGGAGGGCACCTATCCCCTGCCCGAGGCCCAGGTCGACCGGTTCATGCTCAAGGTGGTTGTCGATTATCCCAGCCGGGACGAAGAACGGCTGATCCTGGATACGGTTGCCCATACCGATGCGATACCCCCGGTCCGGCCGGTTATTGGGGCCGAAGACGTCCTGGCCGCCCGACGCGTCGTAGATACCGTCTATCTTGATGACCGGATCAAGGATTATATCGTCTCACTCATCTTTGCCACCAGGGAGCCGGAAAATGCCGGTCTTGACCTCAAGGGATACATTGAAACCGGGGCCTCTCCCAGGGCGACCATCAACCTGAAGGTAACGGCCAAATGCATCGCCTTTCTCCAGGGCCGCGGGTATGTCATTCCCGATGATATCAAGGCCTGCGCCCCGGATGTCCTGCGGCACCGTATCCGCATCAGCTACGAGGCGGAAGCCGAGGGAATCAGCAGTGAAGATATTGTGCGGCAGGTCCTTGAGACTGTACCGGTTCCCTGATGGCATCATCCGTGGTTGAAGACAAGGTACCCGTGTCATGGAAGAGCAACTGACCCAGAAAATACTCAAAAAAGTTCGCCAGGTTGAGGTGCGGACCCGGCATCTTGTCGATGATACCCTTGCCGGCAGTTACCATTCGGTTTTCAAAGGCCGGGGTATGAATTTCGACGAGGTGCGGGAATATGTGCCGGGAGATGCCATCCGCACCATTGACTGGAATGTAACAGCCCGGACCGGTGTGCCCCATGTTAAGAAATTTACCGAGGAACGGGAGCTGACCATTCTTCTGGTCATTGACGTGAGCCATTCCGGCCTGTTTGGCTCGGGCGACGAAAGCAAGCGGGAGATGATGGCGGAACTCGGCTCTGTTCTGGCCTTTTCCGCTGTCCGCAACAATGACAAGGTCGGCCTTGTTCTCTTTTCCGATTTTGTTGAACTCTACATCCCGCCTAAAAAGGGACGGTCTCATATTCTGCGGGTAATCCGGGAGATTCTCTTCTTCCGCCCCCGGGGCAAGGGGACGGACATTGATCAGGCGCTGGACTTTGTCAACCGGGTCACCAGGCACAAATGTGTCACCTTTCTGGTATCCGACTTCTGCCTGCCCGGTGATTATAAGGAGAACCTGACGGCGCTGCAGCCAAAACTCCGTCTGACCGGACGCCGACACGATCTGATCGGTGTATCGGTGACCGATCCCAGGGAAAGAGACCTGCCCGATGTGGGGTGGCTCACCCTCGAAGATGCCGAAACCGGTGAGCAGATCCTGCTCAACACCGGTGACAGCCGGATCCGAAAGGCCTATGCCGACCTGGCCGCCGATCAGCATGAACATTTAAGGTCAACCATGCGTAAAAGTGGTATCGATCTGCTTGAGCTCTCCACCGGCAGCGCGTATATCCCTCCGCTGATCAGATTTTTCCGCTCGCGCACAAGGAGGCTCGGACGATGACCGGTTTCGCCGCCTTACTCCTTTTTTTCATCGTCTTGGTGCCAGGACTTACTGCCCGGGCGACAGGACCGCAGGCCCGGTACTCCCCGTCACCTTCGTCGGTAAAGCTGCATGATATCAAAGATGTCATTCCCCTGCCTGCCCCCTTCCCCTGGGGGTACTGGCTCGGCGGCGGCCTGCTCCTGCTGCTCGGACTTGCCCTGGCTTTTTGGATAATCAAGAGACGGAAAAAGGAAAAAAGCATGCCATCTGCCGGCGAACAGGCGCTGGCCGCCCTGGATTCCGCAGGCAGCCTGATGGATCGTACGCAATCCCGTGCCTTTGCCGTTAAAGTGGCTGAGGTTTTGCGCACCTATATTGAAAAACGATTCCAACTCTTCCGGCCCGGCCTGACAACCAGGGAGTTTCTACAGGCCCTGACCCGGCAGCCTGAGACCAAAATCACCCCGCTCCTTGAACATGATACCCTGCTCAGGGAGTGGTTAAACCATTGTGACATGGCAAAATTCGCACACTATCCGTTAACTCACGAGGATATGGAGCAAATGCTTGCCCAGGTTCGGGAATTCATCGAAACAACGGCAGAACCCGATACGCCGGAAAAAGGGAGGCAGGAAGGATGAACACCTTTCGTTTTGCCTACCCGCAGGTCCTCTGGCTGCTGGCCCTTCTGCCCCTGCTTATCTTTCTCCGCGGGAAAAAGGGACCTGCGCCGGCCCTTGTCTTTTCCACGACCTCGATTGCCAGGGCCATCTCCGATGGAAGAAAATCGCGACCGGGCAGAGTCCCCGCCATTCTCAGGCTGCTGACACTGGCCCTGCTCGTCATGGCCCTGGCCCGGCCTCAGTTTGGCAATACGACCACAAATGTCAAGGCCTCCGGCATCGACATCCTGCTGGCGGTTGATGTGTCCGGTTCCATGGAGGCCCGGGATTTCACGCTAAACGGCCAGCCGACCAGCCGCCTTGAAGTGGTCAAAACCGTTGTCTCCAGATTTATCAGGGAGCGCCCCAACGACCGTATCGGCCTCGTTGCCTTTGCCGGCAGGCCCTATCTTGTCTGCCCGCTGACGCTGGACCATGACTGGCTGCAAAAACGGCTCGACACCCTGAAAACAGGAATGATCGAAGACGGAACCGCCATCGGCTCTGCCATTGCCTCGGGAACCAACCGGCTCCGCCGGAGCAAGGCAAAATCCCGTATTCTCATCTTGTTGACCGACGGGATGAATAATGCCGGTAAGGTCGCCCCGCTGACCGCTGCCGAGGCGGCGGAAACCGTGCGGATCAAGGTGTATACCATCGGTGCCGGCACCCGGGGAGAAGCACCCATGCCCGTTGTTGATGCATTCGGCCGCAAACGGCTGGCCATGGTACGGGTGGATATTGACGAAGAGACCCTGCGCCAGGTAGCGGCCCGGACGGGAGCACAGTACTTTCGGGCCACCAATACCAAGTCGCTGGAAAAGATCTATAAAGAGATCAACAAACTGGAAACAACGACACGCAAGATTAAACATTTCTCCATGTATCGTGAACTATTCGGATATCCCGTGCTGCTGGCCCTGTTGCTGGTTGGCGTTGAACTGGTTTTAACAAGAAGACGGCTTCCATGATGATGAACATTCATTTTGCCCGCCCGGCCTGGCTTATTGCCGGCGGATTTGTCTGTTGCACGGTTCTTGTCCTCCTGCGGATGAGTGCCGGATGGAAACAGAAAAAGATGACCCGCTTTGTCTCGGCAAAAATGTGGGCCCAACTGACCGCCAATGTTTCCGCCACCCGGCGCCGGCTGAAAATGATTCTGCTGCTGACTGCCGTGTTCGGCTGTTTTGTCGCCCTGGCCAGGCCCCAATACGGGGAGCAATGGATAGATGTCAGGCAAAAGGGGATTGATATCCTGATCGGCCTGGATACCTCCCGTTCCATGCTGGCCCCGGATATCCGGCCCAACCGGCTGGCACGGGCCAAACTGGCCATCAAGGATTTTGTCGACCGCCTCGGCGGGGACCGGGTCGGCTTGATCCCCTTTGCCGGTACCTCATTTCTGATGTGTCCGCTGACCACTGATTACAACGCCTTTAATGAATCCCTTGATGCCGTTACCCCGGCCAGTATTCCGGTGGGAGGTACCAATATGGCCGAGGTAATCACCAAAGCGGAGAAGATTTTACACAACGAGTCCAATTACAAGATACTCATTCTTGTCACCGATGGTGAAAACCTCCAGGGCAGGGCACTGGCCGCAGCCGGAGACGCCGCCAGACAGAAAATGACCATCTATACGGTCGGCGTCGGCACCAGGGCCGGCGAGCTCATTCCGGACGCGAAGAACCGGGGCAACTTTATCAAGGACGAAAGCGGCAATTTTATCCGTTCCCGGCTGGATGAAAAAACGCTCAAAAAAATTGCCGAACTGACCGGAGGCATGTATGTGCCCCTGGGTTCCATGGGCCAGGGTTTTACCACTATTTACCAGGAGAAACTGAAACTCGTTCCCAAGGAAGAACACCGGGAACGAAAACAGCGCCGGCCCATTGAACGATTTTACTGGCCGCTGGCCCTGTCCATTATCCTCTTGTTTATCGAATTCCTTGTTTCCGGCAGAAAGTCAACCGGGTTATCTGGTCTGCCCTTTATCCGAACGGCTGGTCGACGCCTCTTTACGCAGGGGAAATTACTTATTGTTTTTCTTCTTCTCCTCATACGACCATTGAGCGCCAATGGTTCGACCGCCGATCAGCTCTTCCACGCGGGAAAGCTCGATCAGGCGGAAAAAGTCTATGCGACAAAGATGAAGCAACAACCGGATAACCCGGTGCTGCAGTTTAACATGGGTGATGTTCAGTATAGAAAAAAGGACTTTGCCAGGGCAAAAGACTTGTTTTCCAAATCCCTTGCAACCGATGATCTTGCGCTCCAGGCCAAATCCTATTTCAATCTCGGCAATACCCGGTTTCAATTGGGGCAATCCACGCTCAAAACCGATCCGGAGCAGACCATCGAACATTACCGCAAAGCGGTCGAGGCCTTTGAGGGGTGTCTCAAGCTCCGGCCCGAAGATAAGGATGCCCGGGAAAATTTAGCCATCGTTAAAAAAGAGTTGGAAAAACTGAAACGGCAGCAACAGAAAAAAAAAGAAAAGAAGGATCAACAAAAGGCACCGGAAAAAGACCGCAAGAGTAAAAACCGGAAAAATTCCGGGCAGAAGAACCAACAGAACCAGGATCATTCGCAGCAGCCCGGGGATCGAAAAACCGGGCAGAAGAAGAACAACGACGGGCAGGACAACAAAAACCCGAAAATGACAAATTCGCCTGAAAAAAACAGGCGAAACGACACGAAAAATCGTAAAAATACCGCCGGGCACCCGCCAAAAGAACCGCAAATGAACAGCAAAGAGAAAACCAGCGGCGGCACGGACAAGGAAAAAAGCAGGGGTAACGATTCCATCCGGGCCCGGTCTCCACAAGCAGGTTCCAGCACGGACCGGCAGATGAGCAAAGCGGATGCCAGCCGCCGCAAACAGGGAAAGATGACCCGGGCCGAGGCGGCGAACCTGCTCGATGCACTGAAAAATGAGGAAGGACGGCTTGAATTTATACCAAACCGCACCGGCGAAGAGCGGCCGCCGATCCTGAAAAACTGGTAAAAAACACTTAAAAAACAAAAAGAGTAACCGCTCAAAACAGCTTGCTTGACATTTTACTTTTACACGTTGAAAGCCTCTTATGAAGAACGCGCCATATCATATTCTGTTTTTGTCCATCTTATCGCTTCTACTTCCGGCCCTGTTTCCTTCGGGGCTTCTGGCCGCCAATATTTCCGTCCAGGCCCAATTGCAGCCGACCCGATTTGCCATGGATCAGAATGCCCGCCTGACCCTGACGGTTACCGGCGCTTCTTCCGCCGAGCCGGAAGAACCAAGGGGGGACGAACTTCGTTTCTTCTCGCTCGGCCAGTCCACCCGGGTGCAGTGGATCAACGGCACGTCTTCGTCATCGGTGGCCTATACCTACCGCGTACAGGCCACCCGGCCCGGGGCCCACACCATTGCCCCCATAGCCGTTACCGTGGATGGAAAAACCTACAAAACAAAAGCTATCAA
This sequence comes from Deltaproteobacteria bacterium, assembly GCA_003973265.1. Classification (GTDB taxonomy): domain Bacteria; phylum Desulfobacterota; class Desulfobacteria; order Desulfobacterales; family QNYZ01; genus QNYZ01. The sequence continues at coordinate 29,488 of QNYZ01000076.1, forward strand.
CTGCACGGTCAGTCCGGCCGGCGCGGGTTCAAATCCACCATCCGGGCAGCCGGGAGGACGGGCCGCCCAGCCGCCTCCGTCAGCATCAACCCGGCTTCGCTCCGGCAAAGCGGATCAGATCGGCTTTATGCGTCTCCTTCCCAAAAAGGAGACCGTCTATGCCGGCGAGTTGATTCCCTTTACCATCAAGGCCTATTTTCATCAGGGTATGCGGGTGACAATCAAGTCCAATCCCCGGCTGACAAACGACAATTTTGTCCTCGAATCCATGGACGATAAACCCGTCCAGAGCGAAGAGATGATCGGCGGCGTCCCCTATACCCTGCTGACCTGGCATGGTTCCCTCTCCGCCGTCAAGCAGGGAATATTTCCCCTGGAAATGGAGATGGACACCTCCCTGCTTGTACGAAGCAGGCGACAGCGGCCTTTTTCCATGTTTGATGATCCGTTTTTTGACGATTTTTTCGGCGGATACACACAAAAAGACATCACCCTTCTCAGTCCCAAAAAAGATATTACGGTCAATGATTTGCCCCGGCAGGGAAAACCGGTGCAGTTCAGCGGTGCCATCGGCTCGTTCAGCCTGGCGGTGAATGCCCGTCCGCTCACCGTGGCCCCCGGCGATCCCATTACCCTGCATATGATCGTCCAGGGGAACGGCAACTTTGACCGGGTCAAAGCGCCGGTTTTTACCGGAACCAGACAGAACTGGAAAACCTATCCGCCATCTGCAGGCAAACTGACAGGCGATCAGGGAATCGTAAAAAAAGAATTTGAGCAGGCCATTATCCCCACCAACGGGAATATACGCCAAATACCGGCGGTGGAATTTACCTACTTTGATCCGGATAGCCAAAAGTACATCCGCCTGCACAGCAATCCCATTGATCTCACCATGCAGGCCGCCGCCGGTTCCCGGACGGCGCAGCCCCAGGCCCAGGCCCCCCGCCCGCAGCTGGAAAAAGGCCAGGCAACACAAACACCGGATTCTTCCCCGGCGGCCGCGCTGGCACCGATTCATACCCGGTTCGGCCGCGGAGTAACAGCACTGCAACCACTCTATCGCAAACGGTGGTTCCAGCTCTTTATGGTTGTCAATATCCTTGTTTTTCTCACGGCGCTGGCACTCCTGCAGCGTCGCAGACAACGGCTCGCCCACCCGGAACGCATCAGGAAAAAACAGATAATCCGGCAGATCGACCAACTACTGGCCCAGGCAAAGCAGGCCATGCAGGAAAAAGACAGCCATCGCTTCCTGATACGCTGCCGCAAGATACTGCAGGTACAATTCGGCTTTGCCTGGAAGGTTGAGCCAAGGGCGATCAGCGCCGCTGACCTTGAACACCGGCTGGGAAAGGACTCCCCCCTGACGGAAATCTTAAAAAAATCGGAACATGCCGCCTATTCCGGTGAGACAATATCCGACCAGGAAATGCAGGATATCTACCGGACACTGCAAGAAGAGGTCAAACAATGAAACACCCCCTGCCCCGCCCTTTCCGGCAGCATTTTTTTCTCCTGATACTCTGCCTGCTGTTTTTACCATCAAGCCTGCAGGCGGCGGATTATTTCGATCTTGGCAACCAGGCCTACATGCGTAAAGACGATGCCGCCGCAATCACCTATTACAGGAAGGCGGTAAAAAACCGTGGATTTTCGGCCGCCCTGCTCTACAATCTTGGCAACTGCTATGCCCGGTCCGGCAAAACCGGCCCGGCTGTCCTGGCCTATGAACAGGCGCTCCGGCTTGACCCGGCCGATCCGGATATTCGCACCAATCTGGAAAGCATCCGGAAAGCCAACGGACTCTACCCGCCGAATCAATCCTGGTGGAGACAGGTAAAGAATATCCTTGGTGCAGACCAGTGGCTTTTGCTTGCGGCCACAGGATTCGCGCTTTTTTCCGGCAGTCTTCTGCTACTGGCCCTTGTCCGGCAATCATGGCTGCAACGAGCCCTCAAAACCGTGGCCGTCATGGCATCGGCCTGTGCCCTGCTCGCCCTGCCGCCGGCCCTGTCCAGCTATCAGGACTGGCGTGACGATATTGTCCTGGTACCGGCCAGACTGAATATCTCACCCTTTGCCAAAGCCGCCTCGGCAGGCACAATACAAGCGGGACGAAAAGTCCATCCCCTGAAAACCTACAAGAACTTTATTCTCGTGCGGGACACAAACGGAAGGAAAGGATGGTTGCCGGCCCGGGAACTGGGCCCCATCGAGCAGCTTACGGCAACAGTCACGGTACCATAACATCCAGGTACCTGCCCGTATCTATCCGATGGCATATTTTTTCCCGTAACCCCTGGGGGTAAACATAAAGCCTGCGGAAGCACAGGTGCTGCTGTTTCCGATAAATACCGTCGTCTGCATGTTGACATCGGCCAGGTGCAATTGATCCAGGGTGGTGATATGAACAACCTGTTCGGGCCGCATGGCGGCGGTGACAATCCCCACCGGGGTATGACCGTCGCGGTAGCCGAGGACGATCTCCCGGGTTTTTTGCAGCTGCCAGTTTCGCTTCCTGCTCTTGGGGTTGTAGATCACCATGACAAAATCAGCCTGGGCAGCGGCGATGATCCGCTTTTCGATGACGTCCCAGGGCGTCAGCAGGTCGCTCAGGCTGATGGCGGCAAAATCATGGGTCAGCGGTGCGCCCAGCAGGGCGGCGCCGGCACACAGGGCGGGGATGCCGGGGACCACTTCAATCCGGAGCGAGGGCTTTTCAGTATTTGCAAGAAAATCCCCGGCCGGAATAACGTCGATCCGCCGCTGGACGCACATCTCGAATGCCAGGCCGGCCATGGCGTAAATCCCCGGATCACCGCTGGACACCAGGGCCACGGCACTGCCGGACATGGCGGCAGCAAGGGCCGCAGCCACCCGCTCGACCTCTTTCGTCATACCGGTACTGATGATCTCCTTACCTTTGATGAGCGGCCGAATCAGGTCCACATAGGTCCCGTATCCCACCACGGTATCGGCGCCTGACAATACCTGCCTGGCCCGTACGGAAAGATGGTCTAGGGCGCCGGGTCCGATCCCGACGATGTACAGTCCTTTCTGGCAATGGCCACGGTCACATTGCGGGTGTTCTGTTTGGGGACGATCAGTTGACCGTTTCGGCTGGCCAGAATCGCTGCGGCTTCGCATACGCTTTTCACTCCTACGTGTTTTTCAACCATGACCGATGGGGTGGGCACATCCGGTACCTGGTTGAGTTCGTCTTTTGAAAAAACAGTCAGTGGAACATCAAAATCGGCGGCCAGTGCCACCAGTCCGGCCTCGTCGGATTTCAGATCGATGGTGGCAATCCCGCAAATACTGTCCGGTGCCAGCCCGAACCGGCCCAGGGTACCGAATAAAAGGTCCCGGATTTCTTCTTTGGGCGTGTACCGGTTGCATCCGATCCCGGCCACCAGGGAAGGCGGCCGGAGCACCAGCATACGGGGCGGCGGATCGGCGGTGACGTCATCAACAAATACGCCGGCCGTCGGCAGCGAACCGGCTTCGTCTGCTTCGATCCGTGAAAAGGGGACCGCTCCGGGCAGCAGGTCTTCCAGCCACCGTGAAGGATCATGAACCACCACCGGTTCGTCCAGCAGGAGGGCCATGTTGACCGTCTTGATGGCCGCCGGGTTTTCAATCTTTAATCCTTTTTCCGTGGCGATCACGTCGATGGCCGGCTTGCGATTGACATCCGTAGCCGTGGTAATCACCGGCGTGGCACCGAAAATGGCTGCCACATCCCGGGCCAGCCGGTTGGCCCCGCCGATATGACCGGACAGCAGGCTGATGACGAATTGCCCCTTGTCATCGATGACGACCACCGCCGGATCCGTCGTCTTGTGGATGAGAAGCGGAGCAACGGTGCGCACCACGATCCCGGTCGACATGATGAAAAGATGCCCGGAAAACCGGTTGAATTCACGGGAGACGGCCGGGCCGAGACGGTCGACGCATTTTCCGCCGGTGGCCGCCTGGCCTTCCAGTCGGCGGGTGTAAAAAAGTATCGTATCCGGCCGGGCTGCGATAATTTTTTCGGCCACGGCCAGGCCGTTGGGCGTTACCACCCAGACGGCCAGGTTATCCGCGGTATCCATGGGAGAAATCCTTGTGGTAGAGTTTGGAGCGCAGGCCTTCCCGCGCCGCAGGGTCGGCCATGGCCGGCCCGACCATGATGACGGCGTGCCGATCGATACCGGCGGTTTTAATTGTCTTTACCAAAGCATCCAGCCGGGTTGAAATGATTTTTTCATCCGGATGACTGACCCGATAGGCCACGGCGCAGGGCGCATCGGGTCCGTAGGCATCGGCCAGAATCGGCGCTACCTTGTCAATCAACGCCATGCTCAGATAAATCACCATGGATGCCCCATGTTGTGCCAGGGATACCAGGCGTTCGGCCTCGGGCACCTTCGTCCGCCCCTCCATCCGGGTGAGGATCAGGGTCTGGGTCTGTTCGGGAACGGTGTATTCAATGCCCATGGCGGCGGCGGCGGCAAATGCGGCCGTAACGCCCGGAATGATCCGGTAGGAGATACGGCGTTTTCGCAGCTCGGCCATCTGTTCCATGATGGCCCCGTACAGGCTGGGATCACCGGTGTGAAGCCGCACCACACGTTGACCGGACGCGTGGGCCGTGACCATGGTATCGATAATCTGCGCCAGGTCCATGCCGGCGCTGGAAACCTGCTCGGCCTTTTCAGGCGCCCAGGTAAGCACGGCCTCGGGTACCAGTGACCCGGCATAAAGGACCAGGTCTGCCCGGGCCAGTGCCCTCTGGCCTTTGACGGTAATCAGATCCGGATCGCCCGGACCGGCGCCGCAGAAAATAATCGGATGTTGATCGGTTTGATTCATTTTTTCGCTTTCATTTTGCCGGTAATGATCCAGACCGGGTTTTGGGGTTCAAAACGCCGGCTGTACGGCATCGATTTACTGTTGCTGATCTGCACCTGGGTGACCCCGGTTTCAAAGCCGGCCGCTTCCAGGGCGTCAATGGATGCGGTCAGGTTGTCCAGAAGAATGGTATTGGTCACCATGACGCCGCCGGCCGGTAGATATCCGGCCGCGGCCGCAATGATCGCCGTCAGGTTTTTTCCGCCCCCGCCGATGAAGATCCGGTCCGGACCGGGAAGTCCGTCGAGCCCGTCGGGGAGTCGGGCCTGAACCACGTCGAGGTTGAAGACGCCCTGTCGCCGGGCATTGGCCCGGATCTGTGCCACCCGTGACGATTTTTGTTCCACGGCCACGATCCGCCCTTCGCCCAGAAGGACGGCGGCCTCGATTCCCACGGACCCGCTGCCTGCCCCCAGGTCCCAGAAAGTCTGGCCCGGCCGCAGGGCCAGTTTGGAGAGCGTCACCGCCCGGACTTCTGCTTTGGTGATCAACCCCTTCTCGCGGTCAAAAAGATCGTCTTCCATGCCCAGCCAGGGGTTTACCCGGGGCCGATCCGGTTTCAGGATCACCACGTTGGGCCGGGCAAACCGTCTTTCGATCGCCTCGGCCAGGCCATACCAGCCAAACACCTCTTCCGGCATCCCCAATTGTTCAAAAACGGCCAGCTTCACATCGGAAACACCCCGGTCCCTGAGCCACCCGGCCAGCCAGTCAGGCGTGTGGCGATGATCGGTCAGCACCCCCACCGGAACGCCCTCCTTCAACGCATCGAGAACGGCCCATTTCCGATCACGACCGTGAAGGCTGACGATCCGGGACTCGGACCAGGGCAGGTTAATCCGGGCAAAGGCCGCGGCCACGGAGGTAATATTGGGCCGGATCGTGACACGGTCAGCGCCCAGCTCACTGGAAATCCTTGCGCCGATACCAAAAAAAAGCGGGTCACCGGAAGCCAGTACGACGATGCGCTTTTGCTCCATGTGCCGCCGGATAAACGTGATGGCATCGTCGATCCGCCCGGTAATCACTTCCTTTTGCACGGCCAGCGATTCAAAACCGTCGAGGTGACGCCGCCCGCCCATGAGGATGTCCGCCGACCGGATCAGGTCAAGGTGAGCCGCTGTCAGATCCCCGGGCGACAATCCCATGCCGATAACTACCACTTTATTCATGACCGCTTCGCCGCTCCCTGACGGTTGGATTGACCCTCTGAATCTAAACAGAGGCTGCCGCCAAAATCAAAAATCACGACCCGGACATGAAGCCGGTCACCGGCAAACCGCCGGGCTACGCCAACAATTTCATGCCCTACCCGCGAGACCAGCACCGGGTAGTCATCCTTGATAAAATCAAATACGTGCCGGGCCGTATTGGCCCGGCGGATTCGTTCGGCCAGGGCTGTATCGGCCGTTTCCGCCTCGGCCCACCGGGCCAGCTGATCCAGGGTGAGCCGGGCCGACCGCGCATGGGTATGGGGAATCCCCTGGGCCATCTTGACGGCTTTACCAAAAAAGACGGCGATGGTGATCCGTGTAAATCCATATCCGGCCGCCATTTCCATGGCTTTGGCAAAATAGTCACCAATCTGGATAAAGACTTCCGGTGGAAGATCCGGCCAGGCCCCTTGCGCAAACCGCTCACTGCGACGGCCGGTGGTGAAGACCGCCTGATCCAGGCCGCCGGCCCTGGCCACGGAGAGCGATTTGTCGATGGTGGCGATATACGCGGCATGGGAAAGCGGTTTCACCACACCGGTAGTGCCGAGAATCGAGATACCACCGAGAATCCCCAGCCGGGCATTGAGCGTTCTGCGGGCCAGAACTTTTCCCCTGGGCACAAAAATTTCGATATCCACGGCGCCCGGGTCAGCACGCATTTTACGCACATCCGTAACAGCCATGTTGATCATTTTCAACGGCCCCGGCGTGATTGCCGCTTGACCGGGCGGGGTTTCCAGGCCCGGTTTGGTCACGGTACCGACCCCTTCTCCACCCCGGATCCGAACCGTACCGGATGCGTCGGCCCGGTCGATCCGCACGGTTGCCCCGATGACCGCCTTGTGGGTGATGTCGGGATCGTCTCCGCCGTCCTTGATCACCGTGCAGCGGGCGGTATCCGGACCGGTTTTCCGGCAATCGGCAATGGCGATGGTCAACGCCCTGTCGATGAGGAGTTGAACGGTCACCGTTTCCGGCGCGGTGCCGGTCGCAAGCAGGGTCAGGGCTCCCTTTACCGCCGCGGCAGCCGACGTCCCCGTCGTAAATCCGGTACGCAGTTTTTTCTTCGATCGCCGGGCCACGGTTTATTCCGCTTCCATGGCCAGTAGAATCAGGGCATTCACCACGCTGGCGGCCACATTGGAACCGCCTTTGCGTCCGACGTTGGTAATATAGGGGACATCTGCACCAAGCAGCGCGGCCTTGGATTCGGCCGCATTGACAAACCCGACGGGAAGCCCGATCACCAGCGCCGGTGCGGCGTTTCCGGCATCGATCAGCTCAATCAGGCGCAAAAGAGCCGTGGGCGCATTCCCCACGGCATAGATTCCGCCGGCCATCTCATCAACCGCCGCCGCCACGGCAACCCGGGCCCGGGTTTCTCCGCTTTTGACCGCCATCCGGGCCACGTCCGGGTCGGCCATGAGGCATGTTACCGTACCGCCGAACCGGTCAAGATCCCGCTGCCGCACCCCGGTTCGCAGCATATTGGTATCGGTATAAATCCGGCGGCCCTTGCGAATCGCGTTGATTCCCGCCTGTATGGCGCCGGGATGAAAGCGGATACTGTCGATATATTCAAAATCAGCCGAGGTGTGAATCATCCGCCGCACGATGGTCCACTGATCCGGCGGAAAACCGTGACGGCCGGCTTCTTCATCTATAATGGAAAAACTTTTTTGCTCAATCTGCTCGGGTTTCATGGGTGGATCTCCTTTGATGTTGAACCGTTTTACATAGATCGACAAACGCCGTGGCACTTTCCGGCCGGCTGCCAAAATGCAGGTGGATATAACTGCCCAGGGTGCGATTGACCCGGTATCCTTCCGATCCGGGTTTTCCGCCTTTACGGGCGCTGACCGTATAGACCGCCTGGACCGATGGATCCACAACAGGCGCCGTCAGGTTCGAATAATGAAATTCATGCCCCCGCAAGACCGACCCGGCCGGCCCCAGCGGCGTATCGGCTGCCAGCACGACCTGACGGTATCCCAGCACCCTCAATTTCGCATGCATCTGCGTTGCGAACGGAAAACAACCGCACATCGCGTGAATGCCGCCTTCGACATCGGTCAATTCCCGGCAGAGGTACATGAAACCGCCGCACTCACCGTAAATCGGCAAGCCCCGCCGGCTATAGCGCTGGACCGCCTCCCGCATAGACTTGTTGGCGGCCAGGGCCGCGGCATGCAGTTCCGGATAGCCGCCGCCGAAATAAATCCCGTCAAGGCCGTCGGGGAGCGCGGTATCGTTTAACGGCGAGAAGGCGATCAGTTCGGCACCGGCTTCCCGCAGCAGGTCAAGATTATCCGGGTAGTAGAAACAGAAGGCCCGATCTCGGGCCACGCCGATGCGGATACCGGCCGGTGGTCGAACGCTACGTTTTTCATCCGTCAACCGGGGCAAATCGATCTTTGGCAGCGCTTCGAGCAGCCGGTCCAGATCGAGTTGCGCCTCGATCCGGTCGGCAAGCGTCTCCATCCACTCCCCGGACAGGGGCCGGTCTTCGGCCGTGACCAGCCCCAGATGCCGCTCGGGCATCTTCAGTGTCTCATCCCGCAGAAAACCGCCCAGCACCGGCATATCCACATACGCATCCATGGCCTGGGTCAGATAGTCAAGGTGCCCCGAACTGCCCAGGTTGTTAAAAACCGCACCGGCAAAGGTCACCGCCGGATCAAACCGTTCAAACCCCTGCACCAGGGCCGCCACGCTGCGGGCCATGGAAGCGGCATTGACCACCAGGACCACGGGCAGGTCGAGCCATTTGGCCATCTGGGCAGTGGAACCGGCCTCGCTTGTGCCGGAAAACCCGTCGTATACCCCCATTACCCCTTCCACCACGGCGATATCGGCATCCGCCGCATGGGTGCCAAAACAGGCCCGGTTCCAGGCTTCTTCCAGCATCCAGCCGTCGAGATTGCGGCTGTCCACCCCAACGGCCACCCGGTGATGACCGGGATCGATGAAGTCCGGCCCCACCTTGAACGGGGCGACTTTCAGGCCCCGCCGGGACAGGGCGAGCATCATGCCCAGGGTGATCGTGGTTTTCCCGGCGCCGCTGTGGGTGCCGGCGATGACGAATCCTTTAGTAATCGGTTACTCCCTTGTCGCTGTTTCGCTTATTCCCATCGGGAATCATCTTACCATACCATATAATAGGCCCATCCCACCAACACCAGGCTGACAATCCGGATACTCTGCCCCAGAAGCATCAGCTGCAATCCCATTTTCGGCGCAAATATCCCCATCAACCGGGGCAGCTGGTGGCGCAGGGCCCGAACGGGGAAAGCAACCACGTTGCCGATGAGAAGCGCCAGGACCGTCTGTTTGATGGTGATCACACCGGCATTCATCAGCGCCCCGGCCGCAGCAAAGCCGGAAGTGAATTCGGCGGCAAAACTCAGAACCACCAGGGAAAGGGCCTCGATGGGGATAAAGGCCGTGGTGACCCATTGGGCGATCCACTGGCGAAGCCAGTCAAACATACCGGCGCTCTGTAAAAGGAAAACGGCGATATAGATGGGCACGACGAACGTGGCGATATTGGCTATCCGCCGGGGTAATTTCGTTTTCAGAATCCGCCCGATACCGGCAATGCCTTCTTTTTTTCCCTGCACCGGCGCCAGATCACCCGGACCGGCGGCAATCATATCCGGTACGGTCGATGGCCGCAGCCGGCCGTAAACAAGTACCAGAACAAAACGGATCAGCGCGGCCACAAAGGTGATCAGAAAGTAGAGGACACCGGCCCGGCCGGTGAGTGGCAGCACGATAAAGACCGTGGTGGGCAGGTGAAGAAAAAATGCGGGCAGCTGATTGGCCAGGTTGGTTAGAAAAAGCTGGCGTTTGTCGATTTTCGATTCCCGCCAGTAATCGTAGAGCATGGCGTTGGCCGCCGCGCCGGACACAAAGGCCGTGATAAACGCTGCACTGCACCGGGGCCCCAGCCCGGCAAAGCGAAACAACGGGCCGGCAACAGCACCCAGCTTCCCCGTCCATCCGGAAGCTTCAATAACCTGGCCCAGAGCCAGGCCAACGACAATAAACAGCAATAATCGCCCCAAAGGGATGGCCAGCCGCCGGTAGAGATGGACACCGTCAACCGTGTCGATCAACAACATGCCGGCCGCCAGCATCAGCACGGACAAAACGGTGGCGATCCATAGGTTCCGGCGGGAAGATTCAGGTCGTTTTTTTGGGGCCATGGCTGTTTTGTTTGGCGATAATCAGCGTCCAGTAATTGGGCGGCTGCTGTTCCAGAACCGTTAAATCCCGATAAACGACTTCCTCGTCCCGGGAGCAGTTGGCCACCGCCATGCTGTTGGCATCCATGCCGACCGCCGCCAGGCTCCGGCAGATGCCGGGTATGTTCCGGTAGGCTTTCATAAAGACCACATTATCCGGGCGGACCGCCGCCCGATCGAGCCATTTGCCGCCGTCCACGCCCGAAAGAACAAGAAGCGACTCCTCGCCCTCCACCAGGGGCCGGTTGGTGGCCGCCGCCGCCGCCTGGTAGGAAGTAATCCCCGGAATGGTGACAACGGGCAGGTCCGGCCAGCCGGTCTGGATATGGCGCAGGACATAACCGTAGGTCGAATAGGTCAGCGGATCGCCCAGGGTTAAAAAGGCCACGTTACGGCCCCGCCCCACTTCCCCTGCAATCCGGCGGGCATGTTGCCGCCAGGCGTCTTCCTTGACCGAAAGGTCCCGGCTCATGGGAAACGCCAGGGTTTCGACGGGCGTTTCTTCGGGAATATAGGGCCGGGCAATATCCACGGCCAGCGAATAGCTGTTGCGGGTCGACGACGCCGTAAAAACCTGGTCGACTTCGCCGAGTATCCGGGCCGCTTTTACCGGAATGAGCTCCGGATCTCCGGGGCCCACACCGATTCCGAACAGGGTCCCTGTCTTTTTTTCATTGTTATCCATAATACCTCGTTTCAGTGACAAATATCGGGAAACGATGCCGGAAAAAGATCCGGATACAACACCGCCCCGATCCGGCAGATACCGGAGATCAGACGCAGGGTGGGCCGGGATACGATCGCTTCGTCGATTAAATGGACCGCGCCCGCCCGAACCGCCTTGATGGCATCAAAACCCGGTTCCGTGCGGATCTGTTCAGCCGTGACCTGGTTCATGCGGCCCCGCTGGGCCAGGTAGATATCGATCCGGTCTCCCCGGGCCAGAATCCGTTCCTTGCCGTAAAAGGCGATGTTGGTTCCCCTCACGGACGCTGCATCGGCGGCCACGTTGATGCCTCCGGCCGCAGTCAGGCAGAAGATCGCCATGGCCGTGGGGGCAAAGGTCTTCATCTTTGCATGAATCGCTTCAAAATAGACCTCTTTTTTCGGGGAAAGCGGCGCTGTGATGCCGACGATGGCGTCGATCCTGCGCGTAAAGTTTGCGGCCATGGCATCGGCTGTGGATTCTTTTCCCAACAGCCGCCCCAGGACCTTCCAGTATTGGTACATTTCATCGATGGTGACCGGCTGCAAAGATACGACGGTGATACCATATTTTTCAAGCTGCCGAACCAGGCCGGGGTAGGCCCGGTCGATCATGGGCCGGATCAATACCAGGTCCGGACGGGCGGCCAGAAACTTTTCCGCGCCGTCCCGCTGGGAAAATCGTTTTTTTGTGGCCGCCGGGGCCGGATACCGACTGCTCCGGGAGACCCCCACCAGCTGATCTTCGCCCCCCAGTGAATAGACATTCTCCGTGTGCGCGGCGTACAGCGAAATCACCCTTTTAAAAGGCGTCTTGACAATAATCTTTCGGGCGGCGCTGTCAACGATGCCGGTCTTTCCGACAAGGGCCAGCGTGCCGGCCCAGCTGCCGGCAACGGGCATCAGTAACAAGATGCCGATCAGCCAGACAGGCGTTATCTTTTTTTTATGTAACATCTCCATTATCCTTTAAAAACAACCTGCAAATGCTGGTTAAAACTGTTTTCCGTCACCCGGCACCGAACCTTGAAGAGGCGATACAAATTCGCCTCGGTGAGCACCTCCCGGGTCGGCCCGTGGGCCACGCACCGGCCGGATTCCATGAAAACCAGGTGATTACAGAACATGGCGGCCAGGTTGATATCCTGAAAAACACTGATCACCGTCCGGCCGTTTTTAACCCGGTCGGCAGCCAGGGCCAACAGCGCCAGGGTATGGTTGATGTCCAGATTGGCCGTGGCCTCATCAAGAAAAAGCACGGCCGCCTGCTGGGCCAGGGCCCGGGCAAATACGACCCGCTGCCGCTCTCCCCCGCTGAGCTGATTGATCCGGCGTCCGGAAAGCCGCAGGGTATCGGTGGCGGTCATGGTGTCGGCAACAAGGGCGGCATCCGCCTCTCCGACGGCCGCAAACCGAGACAGATGCGGATACCGCCCCATGGCCACCACTTCCCGGGCGGTAAACGGAAAATTGATGCTGTATACCTGGGGCACCAGCGCCATATGCCGCGCCCGCTCCCGGGACGGTATGTCCGATACGTTCCGTCCGCCGTATCTGACGGTGCCGTTCGTCGGCGCGAGCTGCCCCATCATCAGGTCGATCAGGGTCGTTTTACCGCACCCGTTGGGGCCGATAATGCCGTAAAACTGCCCGGGTTTCAGAGACAGGGTGATATTGCGAATGATCGCCCGTCTGCGGCCGCCTTCTGACGGGCCGGCTCCCGGATAGGAAAAACTCAGCCCGGATATTTCGAAAACCCGCGCCATCTATATCCCCCCCGACCGCTGTCTTTTCCAGAAAATATAGCAAAACAGAGGCCCCCCCACCAGGGCGGTAATCACACCGATGGGGACCTCATAGGGCAGCACCGCCCGGGTGACCGTGTCGGCGGCCAATAATAAAATCGCCCCCAGCAGCATGGAGAGGGGAACCAGGCTGCGGTTGTCCGGCCCGATCACCATCCGCATGATATGAGGCACGAGCAGTCCTACGAACCCGATAATTCCGGAGATAGATACACAGATCGCCGCCACCAGGGAGGCGCAGATTAACAGAATCAACCGTACTTTTCCGGTATTCACCCCCAGCGAAGCCGCACTTCGCCGCCCCAGGGCCATCAGGTTCAGGTCCCGGCTGTAATAGGTAAAAACGGCCATGCTGATCACCACCACACCGCTCAGCAGGCCGACGTCCGACCAGGTTTTGGCGGCAAAACTGCCCATGAGCCAGAAAATAATCACCGACACCTGCTCATCGGCAATGAATTTCAGAAAACTGATTCCGGCCGACAGAATCGCAGCCACGATAATCCCCGCCAGGATCAGGTTGTTGTGCGAAAATCCACCCGCCGACGACGACAGAAAAATCACCAGAAACAGGGTGGCCAGCGCCCCGGCAAAGGCAAACAGGGGCACCGATACCATCGATGTCGCCGTCAGGTTGAACAAAAGCGCCACGGCGGCTCCGAAAGCGGCACCGGCCGATACGCCCAGGGTATACGGATCGGCCAGGGGGTTTAACAATATCCCCTGGTAGACCACGCCGGACATGGCCAGCCCGCCGCCCACCAGTGCGGCGCTTAATATCCGCGGCAGACGCACATCGATAATCACGGTGGCAAAAAGCGGGTCGATCCCGGCCACCCACCGGGGGGTTTTCAGTATCCGGGCCAGTAGAATCCGGACCACATCTCCCAGCGACACATGGATATACCCCATGCCCGCGGCGATGATGGACAACACGGCCAGCGCAAGCACCAGTACCACCGCCCACGCCACCTTGGGATGGACAGGCGGGAAGTCCGTGGCAGGAGAGGTATTTTCTGTATCCGGTTTGCGCATTGTAAATGGCCGATGTTGTCCATCAATAAAGTGATCCGCGGGCAGTCTGCTCTAATACTCTATCGCCAACTGCACCGTGACGATATCAGCTTCATCATCATTTTCAAACTGGTCATGTAAATATTCGATGGCCAGAGAGGTATTTTCAAAAATACCGTAAGCGGCCGTCGCACCATATTGCGTCTCGGGCAGCATATTGAGCGTATCGTTACTGCCGGCATACCGCAACGCGATTTCAAGGGCATCCATGGGCACATAGGCCACCTCGACATTCCAGGCGGCCGGTTCAAAATCGGCGCCCAGGGCCGGCGTGTCGGCATAATCGTCGACCGCGGCCAGGTACTCGAGTTCGATGGCAACTTTATCGATGATCGAGATGGACAAAAAGGCGCTGTAGCCGGCCACATAATTATCCACCGTATCCGTGCCGGTATCATTGATGAAGTCGGTCAAGCCATCGCTGTCTGCAATATCGCTCACAAAAGATACGCCCGCCATGAAACCAAACCCGTTTACCGTGCCCTCGGGAAGGGTATATGTGATGGACGCCACATAGTCTTCGATCTGATTGTCCGCGTCGGTCTCGTCCATGTCCCCGTTATAGACCCCGGCGGCCAGATTCAGGCCCGAGAAATGGATTCCGGCGACGACTGCGGTTTCCCGGGTTTCACCCAGCTCAAGGGTCAGCGGATCACTGATAAAATGACTCTGAAAGTATCCGAAAGGGACATACAGTTTACCGGCGCTGGCGTACCACATCGAGTGACAGGCCTCATTCGGTACGCAGACCCCATCGGCCTGAAAATGGATAATCGCCTCATCAACGGTGACGCCCTCATCATCTTCGTATTTAAACAGGATATGCCCCTTGACGCGATCGGTGATACCGGCATCAATGGCAAATTCAACATTGGCGACACTCAGGTCGCTCGATTTTTCATCCTCTGTCTCCGGGTCATCATAATCGACATCCGAATATCCCCCTTCCAGCTCAATAACGCCGCTGAATCCGATCCCTTTCATTATATTCTCAAGGGCATCCAGGCGTTCCCTGACACCACGTACCCCGCCTTTTCCAACCTCCTCCTCAGAAAAAGCCGGCCCGGACACCATAAAAACAGCGATCGCCATCACCAGTCCAATAATCGTACATTTTTTCATTTAATATATCTCCCCATGCGAATAGGGGGCCTACGGGTCCCTTTTCGCCATTGAAATTAATCGGCTGTGTCGACGGAAGCAGCCGGCCCCTTTTTGCAGGCGCGCTTTTCAAAATGGAGCGCCCCGAAGCCCCGTTCGACGGCGCATGACATCCACGGCCACGCGCCGTCGATCGTGTTCCATCGACTTGAGATGCCCCTTTATTCAGCAGACAGGTCAATCCCGGCATCATGGGCCACATTCTTGATATGATCGATAAAGATACCGGCAAAGGCGTCGTTGCTGCCCAGGCCCTTGAGCACCGGCAGCACCTCGATCCCGGCCCTGACCAGCCGGCGCTTCCATGAATCGGCATCATCGCCGGCCATGTCGTTGTTGGCATGGTCTCCGGCCACGATCATCATCGGCTTGAGAACGATTTTCTTGATGCCACTGTGCGATAACGCAGCGGCCACATTATCAAAGGAAGGGTATCCTTCGACCGTTCCGATAAAAATTTTCGCATCGGGGTAAGTATGGCGCATGACCTGCTGAAACTCGGCATAGATGCCCGTGCTGTAAAATTCGTTGCCATGACCCATGTAAACCAGGGCAGCGTCGTTTTTCATGGCCAGATCAACATCGCCCGACAACGCCCTGGCCGCCGTTTCCATATCCGCATGATAATCGTACTCAACGCCCCATTTTCCAAGGGCCGGCCGGCCGACAACGAGCTTGTCAAACGGCATGAATTTTTTCTTGACGGTTTTGATCTGGTTCAATCCATGGATATAGGCGCAAAGATCCGTGTACTCTTCCCCGGCATAAATATGGGTGGGCTGGACAACAATGGTCCGATAACCACTGTCTTGAAGATCCGCGATCGTGGCCAGCGGGCCTTTGACATACACGATTTCCTCGGGAATGTTCTTGTTTTCAGCGAAAAACTTTTCGTCCCCCTGTCGTTTGTGCCATATCCGACGGATAATATTGGAAGTAAAGGCCATTTTGACTTTTACGCCCGGAAAGGCTTTTTGAACCCTTTCCTGAATATTTAAAATCGATTCCAGGGCCGAAGGATACGTGGTACCGAAGCCGGCCAGGACAATCGCCGGATGGGCTTTGACTGGTTTTTTTTCCCCGGCAATTGCGGGTGCCGTAAGTGCCCATGTAAACAGGGCCACAGTGATCAATGCCACAGATATTCTACGAAACATGGATATTTTATAAAACATGGGATCTCCTTATTGTAAATTTCTATATGTAATTCAGCATAATTAAGATAAAATACAATTTTCTCTCACCCGATTCGACGTCTTTGCTACGTTTTTTGAACCATATCCATTTTCCTCCTTTCTCCTCGTGGTTAATTCCCACATGGAGGCACCGCAAGCGCCCAAACAAAAAAACCCCCCGTGCATCTTGCACGGAGGGTTGCACCCTGTTTCTTGGCCCTTCCGGTCGCGCGCCATAGTGGTTTTCCATCGCAACATATGGCAACAGGTGAAATTGAAATGCCGCCGGTTTCAACGCCGATAAAACGCGCCGTTACGTCCGGTTCATTCCAATACACCCCACAACACTTCGGACAGGTTTTCTGACTGTCGGATCGTTCTACTAACCGCGCCTTCCCAATCTCTTTACTTAGATCAGTGGCTTCCTGCGGCGTTCGTCCCCGATTACAGCGGCGGGACCGTTCCCGACTTTAACGGGATTCCCTTTTCCGAAGCTGTATACTTCATATGGAAAAAGAATCCGCTTGTCAACTCTCTTTTTATCACTATTTTTACGGAAATATCTCTTGACAATTTTACCGCGTTTCTGATATTTGTTCAAATTCGTATCCAGTCAAAAAAGATGATATTCAACTATAAAAAAAATCGTGCCTGGGCTGAAAACCTGACGATTGTCATGCAGTTGGGTCTGACCATGGCCGGTTGCATCGTATTTATGTTTTTTGTGGGACGTTATCTGGACCGATGGCTCGGAACCCGGGGTATTTTCATCACCCTGTTTACTATTTTAGGCGTCATCGGCGGGGCCAATGTAACCTATCGGCAGATTATGGAGATAACGGCGGATAAAAGCCATAAAAATAAAGAGAAGAACCACCTGGAAAATGGAAACGATTAAACAAACCCAGAAAAAATACGGGTCACGGGCCATGTCTCTGGCCATCATTGTGGCGATGGGTTTGATTGTTCTGGGTGAAAAAGCGGCCGGCAAGGGCCTCATTCTGGGCACGTTGTTCAGCGTGGTCAACTTCATTCTCATCGGGGCAACCCTGCCACGAACCGTTGGACACAAAAAAAGAGCCGCCATCCTCATCTCTTTTGTTTCTCTGCTGCTGCGCTATGCATTATTGGCGATTCCCATCGTTTTAGCGATTAAACTCGATCAGATCAACATATTCACGGTTATTATCGGCATCTTCATGATCCAGCTGATGATCCTGGTGGATCATCTGCCGCTACCGCTGGGGCAAAAACGGGCATCATCGTAAGGAAAATATGGGCGAACTAGGCAGAATCCATCAATTAATCTTCCCGCTGGGTGGGCACCAGGTTTCCTTGAACATCGAGGCAATCATCATGACCTGGATCGTGATTGCCATCCTATTATTGTTTGGCTATCTGGCCGCCCGCAAACACGGCCGGGTCCCCCGCCCGATGCAGATCGTGGGTGAGCTGTTTGTAGCGCAATTTTTTGGCCTCGCTGAAGATGCGCTCGATAAAAAACGGGCCGAAAAATACGGGCCGCTGATCTGCGCCCTTTTCATGTTTCTGGTATTGTCCAACTGGCTGGGAATCATTCCCCACCTTGAAGAACCCACCAAGGACCTGAACACCCCGCTCAGCCTGGGGCTGATGGGGTTTATCATCGCCCATTACGCGGGCATCAGGTCGAAGGGATTCAAGGCTTATGCCAGCGAGTATTTCCAACCGATGTTTTTCATGATGCCGCTGAATCTGATCGGCGAGCTGGCCAAAATCGTATCGATTTCGTTTCGTCTGTTCGGCAATATCATGGGCGGGTCAATCATCATCCTGGTGGTCTCCTATTTGACGTATAGCGTCGTGATCCCCCCCTTGCTCAACGCTTTTTTCGGACTCTTTGTGGGAACGATTCAGGCATTTGTGTTCACCATGCTGACAGTCGTTTATATTTCGGTTCAGGTTAAATAATTTATGACTATTGACGTTCAGACTTGGGTAAAAGTGGCCGCATTTACCGGCGGTGGATTGGCCATGGGGCTTGGCGCAATTGGTGCGGCGGTCGGCGAGGGACATACGGCGGCACAGGCAAATATCGCTATCTCACGCACACCGGATATGTCGGGAGATATTTTTAAATCCATGCTTGTCGGCCAGGCTGTTGCAGAATCCGCATCTATATTTGCGCTCGTCATTGCGATGATCTTACTTTTTACCGATTACGCTTCCAGCTATATTGAGATTTCAGTGGTGCTTTCGGCAGGGATATGCATGGGGCTCGGGGCAATTGGTTCGGGAATCGGCTCCGGATACCCGGCCGGTGCCGCCTGTGTCGGTATCGCCCGGCAGCCAGCCATGAGCGGAAGGCTGATGACCAACATGCTGATAGGCTCTGCCGTATGTCAGACGCCTGCCATTTTTTCCCTGGTCACGTCTTTTATTATTTTATTTACGGATTTTTCAGGAAGGCCCATCAATCCGACATGGGCCGCTATCGTCGGTGCCGGCCTCGCTTCGGGATTTGGCGGCATCGGCTCAGGGCTGGGCGGCGGGCTTGTTGCAGAAACCAGCTGTGATGGCATTGCCCGACAGCCGGAAACCGTAACACCGGTAACGAATGTGATGCTGCTTGGCCAGGCCGTTACGCAGACAACGGCTATATATGGTCTACTGGTCAGTTTCATTCTGATGTTTAAGACCTTTGAAGCCACAAGTGCGTTGGCGCCTGCGGCGGCTCTGCTTTCTGCCGGGATATGCATGGGTATCGGTGCTATCGGGCCGGGTATCGGTGAGGGATTTACCGCCAGAAGTGCGGTTGATGGAATTGCAAGAAATATGAACGCGACGGCAGAGCTTACACGGATTATGCTGGTGGGCCAGGCCGTTGCCGAATCAACCGGTATCTATTCGCTGGTTATCGCGCTTATTCTTATTTTTGTGGTATAAAATTGTGGCTTAGTCATATTCATTTCTGATATTCTTTACTAAACGTTTTACAGGAGGACAAAATGGCCATTGAGGGAGCAGACATTGTAAGAGCGGCGGCTTTTCTGGGCGCCGGTATTTCCATGGGGCTGGGTGCCATCGGACCGGGTGTTGGCGAGGGTATGGTGGCCGCCAAGGCATGTGAGGCCATCGGTAAAAACCCCAAGGAGGCCGGCCTTTTGACCCGAACCATGCTGGTAGGCCAGGCGGTAACAGAATCAACGGGGATTTATTCCCTGGTCATCGCCCTTTTGCTGCTGTTTGTGGTTTAACCTGACGGGACGGTAACGTTACGATGCAGATCATCAGCAAAATCGCCCTCATAACAATCAACGAGACCATGATTGCCCAGGCGATCTCTTTTCTGATTTTTTTATTTCTTCTGAATCGGATCATGATCCGCCCGCTTCGCGGTGCCATCGCCGACAGGGATCAATATCTCGAACAGACCCGCAACGCTATCATCGCGGCCGAACAAAAGCTCGGCGAGTTGACCGATCAGATTGACCACCAGGAGGCCGCCGTCAGAAAAGAGGCCATGGGAATTCGCCGGCAACTGGAACAGGCCGGGAATAAAACCGCTCAAGACATCATTGCCAAAGCACTTCAGATGATTGAAATGGAAAAAGAAAAGGCCGCCCGGGAAATAAACGCCCAGATCGCCACAGCCCGGAAATCAATCCAGGCGGAGGCGGAGGTTCTGGCCACCCGTGTGATGGAGAAAATCCTGCACCGGGGAGTGCGCGGATGAAAAACAATCGGTATCGATGGATATTTTTCGTATGGTTGCCCGGTATTCTTTTGGGGCTGCTCCTGCTGGCCGGCCCTGCCCTGGCCGGGGATGAGCCTGCCGGATGGCGATCGGCCTATGATGAGGTGATGCTCTGGGTTAACTTCGCTATTTTTGTTCTGGTAATTGTAAAATTTGGCCGGGCACCGATAGCCAGCTTCCTCAAAGGCCAAAAGGAAGCCGTTGCCGATGAAATCAGCCAGATCGAAGCCCAAAAACAGCAGGCGGAAGACGCTGTTCAAGAGGTCAGGCTGCAATTACAGGCCAGTAGCGACCGCCTGGAAAAGATCAAGGCACGCATTGTCAGCCAGGGTGAAAAGCGCAAAGCGGTAATCATTGCCAGGGCTCACGCTGAAAGCGAGACCCTGCTGAATTCATCCAAAACCAGAATTGATGGACATATTGCCGGTGCCCGTGAACAACTGCGGATCGAGATGATTGACGCGGCCATCGGTATGGCCCTCAAGCGACTGCCTGGCGAAATGACTGATCAGGACAACGCGAATATTGTCGATGAATATCTGACCCAGGTATTGCCGCAATAACGAGTAAATAAAACAAAATATCATCCGGTTTTGCATGAATACCTGCCGTCAGAACCGGTTCTGCCCCTCGCCTTTACGTCCGCAACCTGTCTATCCCCCGCCGGATGCAGACCACAGGTACCGCAAAGGACATCGTGGCCATTACCGCCAGCGCCCCCCCTGTCAGCCACCAGTCGATAACTGAAACACCCTCCCCGGCCAGCCAGTGACGCACCAGGCGATAGGCGGGAAAGCTGCCCAGGAAGATGATCACCAGCGTCACGCTCAAGGCGGTAAACAGGAAAATGATCGCGCCGAATCCGCCCAGAGCGGCCGCCCGGTTCTCCATTTTAAAATCCGCATACCGGGCCCCGAACCCCAGTGCCGTCCCCACCACGCTCCAGGTAATCAGCAGGCCGGTAATCAGCGATATCCACTGCAGGGGGCCTTCAATTTTGAGCAGATGGTTACTCGCCAGCAATAAAATCAGCGTAAACAGGGTAAATGGAATCAAGTAAAAAATGTATTTGTAAAAAAAATACCGGCGCAGAGACAACGGGGCGGCGCGCAGCAGGTCAAATGCCTCCTTTTCCATACTGATCGACGGAAAAACAAAACGTGCACAGAGCGACACTACCAGGAAACCGGCCAGCCCGATATTGGCATAACCGATCAGATTGGCGAGATAGGCGGTGGGCATGGGCGCCCGATCCAGCGGCAATACCTTGAAGTTGTACAGGTAGACCAGGATCAGCGCACCGATCATGAACAGCTGGGACCATTCCGCCGAATCACGCAGAAACAGCTTGGTCTCCTTGTGCAAAAACCATCGCAGCCGGGAACGGTGATAGGGGGGCGCAGCAAACGTCCGCTCCCCGCCAAACGATTCCTGGGCCCGGGAAAACCCTTTAAAGAACCAGCGTTTCATGATCATTTCGCCCAGAAAGAAAACAACCAGGGGCGTCAGACAGATCAGCGCGGTCAGCAGCCAGTCTATCTGCCGATCCTGCAGATAGGCGGTTAACAGGTTGGACACCCATCCGGCCGGCAGCAGCGGCATGGCCGGAGAGGATAGAGAGGAAAGGTACCCGATAAAGTCCGGGAACCGATCCGGGTCAACCAGTTCCTCGGGCCGCATGAGGCGGATAAACAGATAGAGCAGAATGCCGCCCAGCAAAGAGAGATAGGCCACGATATCCCGGATACGGCGGGCGGGAAACAGGTTGACCAGCAATACCGTTGCGCCAAGTCCAAAACCGGAGGCCATGGCGGCCATGGAAAAAACGGACAGGCACATAAGCGGCCAGTAGGCAAACCCGGCCCCGAAAACCCGGCCATACGCCCCGAACACGGGCAGGGAAAAAACGACCATCATCCAGGTCGTATACATCGACGTTGTCACGTAACGCATAAAATAGAGATGTTCCGGCGGCACCGGGGCGGCAAAGAGGATTTCGTTGTCTCTCGAAAGAAACAGGGCGGAGACGCCGGACACCATGCTGGAAAAGACCAGCATGGCAAAAATTATCATCCAGGCCATTTCAAAGATTTTAAGACTGAGAATAATCCCCAGCTCGTTCTGGCTGTGAAAATACCCGATAACACGAACAGAGACCAGATAGATCGCCACAGCCACCACACAGCCGAACAGGATTACCCCGAAGGTTCGCCATCTTGCCCGCCGGTTGATCAAAAACCGGTTGGACAGGCCCTGCCGAAACGGTTTGAGCAACGTCCCTCTCATCGTTCTGCTCTCAGGCTGCGGATAATCTCCTTCAATTCCCAGGCACCGGTCAATTCGAGGAATATCTCTTCCAGATCCGAGCCGTCGCTCCCGCCGGCCTGCCTGAGGGTGGCCATGTCACCCACGGTCAGCAGGCGGCCATCGGAAATGATGCCGATCCGGTCACACAGCTCTTCGGCAATCTCCAGGGAATGCGTTGATAAAAAAATCGTGGAACCGGCGGCAGCCCGGTTTTTGAAAAGCTCTTTGACAATCCGCGCACTTTTAGGGTCCAGGCCCACCATCGGTTCATCGACCACGACCAGGGGGGTTTTCAGCATCAGCATCGACGTCATGATCAGTTTTTGCCGCATGCCATGGGAGTACCCTTCAATCAGGTGATTCCGCCACGTCATCAGATCGAACAGCGCCAGGCAGGATTCACTTTCCCGAACAAATTCGTCTTCGGCCAGGCCATACAGGCTCCCGATAAACTGCAGGTACTCCTGGCCGGTCAGCTTTTCGTACAGCCAGGGCCGGTCGGGAATGTAGGCGGTTTCCTGCTTGCATGTCAACGGATCTGCAGCCAGGTCATTCCCGTTGATGACCACGCGCCCCCCGTCCGGTTTCAGCAGGCCGGCCATCATCTTGATCGTTGTTGTTTTACCCGCGCCGTTGGGACCGAGAAATCCGAATATCTCTCCCGTTGCAACGGACAGGCTGATATCATCGACCGCTGTAAAATCGCCATATTGTTTGGTTAGATTAATTATTTCCAGTATATTCATCGTCTTCCCAAGGCATTATTTTTATTTTCAGTTTCCCCAGCAGGGTACTGATACGGACCTGTTCTTCCAGATCGCCGATAACCAGACGGATATGGGTCAGGTCTGCCGGCAGCTGATTTCTGGTGGTATCCAGGCTGACCCACTGCCCGTCGAGGCATACCTCGTTCCAGGCATGGTAATAAAAACGATCCTGATGGCGCATCACCCCGGACGCGATACGGGCGGGAATCCCGACGGCACGGGCCAATGCGGCAAACAGAGCCGCGTGCTCGTTGCAATCGCCTTTTCGCCCGTGAAGTGTGGCCAGGGCATCCGGCAGGCCGATGACCGGCCGTTTATCGATATGCTCATAGATCCAGGCAGCCAGAAACCTGACTTTTTTCAAGGTATCACCGCCCCCCGTTATCAGCGCCTCGGCTTGTGCGATGATCTCCGGATGATCCGACTGGACATACCGGCTGGGCAGCATTGCCGCCGGATCACCGCAACCCGGCCCGTCGGTACGGGAATCCGCACCGGCCGCTATATCTTCGAGTTTGATACGAAGTCGCCGGTCTTTGTATTGCTGACGCCCGCCATCCAGATCAAAAGCCTCATCCGATGGCATCTCCAGGCGGTAATCAATCGTTGTCTGCGTCTTTTCAGGAAGAATCCCCGAATAGGGTACGGCCACGGCGCTGAGCAGTTCTTCTCCGCTATCCTGTATGTTGTGCGCCTTAAACGCCGGCTCAGACAGAAAGATGAAACCGGCAGGCGATTCTTCCTTGATGACTTTTCCGTTTTTATCCAGCCAGGAATTGATCCGAACCCCGGAGAAACTCGACCGGAAGTGATGCAGCCGGTAGATCCGGGCTTTGATCAGTATTTTTTCCTGCCCCATGTATTCTACGATGGTTTCCCGGCTGCTGAGTGACAATGGATCAAAAAATGAAATTTAAACTTTATGGCCCGGCGCGGGTACCGGGTTAAACAAACACGACCGGTGATGGGTATCGATAAG
>QNYZ01000077.1 GCA_003973265.1 Deltaproteobacteria bacterium
GAACAAGACGGCTTCTTGATTTTCTTCAGGAAAATATTTGCCGGAGGCTGGAATAAACATGACGTTGTGCAGTGATCCTATACTTATCGTAGAAGACGACCCCAATACATCAACACTGATTGCTACTTATCTGCTCAGGGAAGGCTTCTAGAAATTTAGGTTAGCGAAACTAAAGGGGCGTTCGGCCCGAAATGGTATCGAGAAACATGGCTAAAATGGCCAGACCCGGAGACAGATCCATTTGACTGTCGACGAACCGGTTGATGGTTTCTACCAGGTTGATGCGTTTGGCATATTGCTTGACGATGGGCAAACGCCTCGCATCGGTGAATGTCATCTGCTCGGTGTTGAGCTTTTCCATGGTGCCTCCATTGGCCTAGAATTGACGCTGGATGCATAGTATCAGTAACTGGTTGAAGTGTCTAAATATTTATAATTATATGTTATATCAATTTATTATGCTGTTCATACGCCTGATTTAACAGAAAATCAAATTGGCCCGGATTCTCTGTTTTGGGCTGCGGAATGTACGGTATAAGGTTATCGCCTCAGCAATGGCCGCGCCGACTATCGGTGATTTTGCTTTGGCCTGCAGGCTCTTTACAGACTTTGACTTGTTCACCGAGATTTACTGGTACATTTGGCATTACCTTGACATAGTGATGGCTTTCTGGCATGCTCGTATGAAATTTGAAGGTGGGTTTGGGCCGGTGGTCGTGATGATCCGGCTGGCGGTATCGATGAAGGACCGGTGAACCCATGCCGGCGGTAGCCGGGCAAGGCGGCTGTCTAGTCTCGTCCGCATTGTCCCGACGCGAACAGTTCCCGCTTTGAGGGTCCAGCCATGCGCTCTGAAAAAGAAGTTGAATATCTGCTAAAGGCTGTCGATGCGTTTCAGAAACGCTTGATTGTCGTTTCTCCGAAGTTTAAAATCCTAGTGGCCCATTGCAACTTTAATAGTATCAATGATTCAGATCTCCCCGGAAAGCTTTGTTACCAAATATTTTACGGCCGTGATACGCCCTGTGAAAACTGCGCGGTGCAGCAGGTTATCGAACACGGGCGGCCGTCACTCAGGCCGCAACCCATGGAGGGAAGCGATCTGGAAAAAATGTCCTGTTTCTCTGCCTATCCGATTCTCTCCGGCCAAAAGGTCGAGGCCATCGTCAGCATGGATTTTGACTTGCCCACCAGAGGCGAAATTGAACAGCAGCTGCAGAACACCAATATTTTGCTGCGCAAGCTGATTCTCAACGCGGTAGACGGTGTCATTGCCGTCGATAAAACCGGTAAGGTTCTAATCTTCAACAACACGGCCACCGAACTGTTCGGCTACACCATCGAGGAAGCCCTGAACAGTGTGAACATCCGGGAGATTTACCCCGAAGGTGTCGCCTATGAAGTGATGCGGAAGCTGCGCAGTGAGGAATACGGAGGGCGCGGCAAGCTGCGCTCCTACCAAGTCGACGTTCTCGACAAGCAGGGCAACCGGATTCCCATTGATCTGAATGCGGCCATCGTCTATGACAACGATCAAGAAGTGGCCAGTATCGGGTTTTTCCACGATATGCGGGAAATCCTGGAGATGAAGGCGGAACTGGAGGACACACGCGTCCAGCTGCTGCAGGCCGAAAAGATGGCTTCCCTGGGCAAGCTCGCTGCCGGTGTCGCTCACCAGCTGAACAATCCGTTGAGCGGCATTACGCTCTTTACCAAACTCGTGCTTGAGGATTACGACCTTGAAAGCGGCGCTCGTAAAGATCTGAGCCGCGTGCTGCGGGACGTCAAGCGCTGCAGGGATACCGTCAAGGAGCTGCTCGAATTTGCCCGCCAGACCCGGCACCTGATGCAGCCGCACGATATCAACCGGGCCATTTCACGAACCCTTTTCCTGCTGGAAAACCAATCGCTCTTTCAGAACATCCGCATTGAGAAAGAACTGGATCCCGAACTGCCGGCGGTCAAAAGCGATATCCAGCAGATCAACCATCTGTTCATGAACATTATTTTAAACGCCGCCCAGGCCATGGACGGCAAGGGCAGACTGACGCTGAGAACCGGGCTGCTGCCGGGCGGCGATCGGGTACGGATCGAAATCGCCGATACCGGTCCGGGCATACCTGAAGACATCCTGCCCAAGATATTCGATCCTTTTTTTACGACCAAGGAGGAAGGCGAGGGCACCGGATTGGGGTTGAGCCTGGTTTACGGAATCGTGAAAGACCATGGCGGACTGATTCGTGCGGAAAGTCAGGCGGGGAAGGGTACCACATTCATTATCGAGCTCCCGCTCAATCCCACGGTAAAGGGGGAATAAGGGGACGTGGCAGATCAAAACGATGCGATCCGCGTGTTGATCGTGGATGACGAGCTGGACATCCGCGAAGGGTCCGAGCGTATCCTCAAGCGCATCGGGTACCCTGTACACACGGCTGCGCGCGGTGAGGAAGCCCTGGCCTACCTGCAGCAGCGTCCGGCAGCCATCGTGCTGCTCGATCTGAAGATGCCGGGAATAGACGGCATGGAGGTGCTTGCCAGGATTCAGGAAATGGAAAGCATTCCCCTGGTGATCGTGATCACCGGCTATGCCACTGTGGAGACGGCCATCAAGGCCATGAAGCAGGGGGCCTATGATTTTATTCCCAAGCCTTTTGAGCCTGAACAGCTGCGCATTGTCGTCAACCGGGCCGCGGAAAAAATCCGGCTCACCCGCGAAGCAAAAATGCTCGAGCGCGAGAAAGTAAGAACCCTGTCGGATCTGGATATGGAAAAGAGCCGCATCCGGACGATTATCGAAGCACTGCCGGACGGTGTAATAGTGACGAACAATACCGGCAAAGTGGTCCTGATGAATCCGGCTTTCAAGCAGCTTTTCGGCCTGGATGCAGATGTCAAAACCGGTACGCAGATCGAAGACTATATTCCCGATGAATCCTTTTGCCGGCTGGTGATGGATATTTCGCAGGGAAAGTATATCGACTACGGCGACATCCCGGACCACGAGTTTTCACTGGGCAAAGAAAAGTACCTGCGTGCCCGGGGCCAGCCGGTGTTGGGGGGAAAAAAAGAATGCCTGGGGGCCGTGGTGAATTTTGTGGATATCACTGCCATGAAGGTTCTGGATCGTCTGAAGTCTGAATTTGTAGCCAAGGTTTCGCACGAGCTGCGTTCCCCGCTGGCAACAATCCATGAGCAGATTGCCCAGGTGCTCAAAGACATGGTCGACTCCTCCATACCGGCGGAGCAGGATATCCTCTCGCGGGCCAAGGAAAAAACCCAGAGCCTGATCTCGATGATCGGCGACCTTTTGGACCTGTCACATATTGAGGAAGGACTCATCTGCCATGAACCTCAGCCGGTTCAGCTGGGAGAACTCCTGCAGAATATCGTCGATTTCCTGGGCTCCCGGGCCGTTGCCAAAAAACAGTCGTTGCTTTTGCGGCTGCCTGACGAGCCCCTGCCGCCCATTACCACCGATCCCCTGGCCTTGGAGAGTATTTTCGGTAACCTGATCACCAATGCCATCAATTACACTCCGGAGGGCGGGAAAATAGAGGTTGCCGCAGAGCTGGCCGGCATCAACATCATTGTAAAAGTCATCGACAACGGGTTCGGGATCGCCGACAAGCATATCGACCGGATTTTTGAAAGATTCTACCGTGTTAAGGACGAAAAAACGCGCTACATCACCGGCACGGGATTGGGGTTGCCGATCGTCAAGGGACTGGTGGATTCCCTTGGCGGCATGATTCACGTGGACAGTGCGCCGGGCGAGGGGTCGACTTTCAGCGTGCTGTTGCCGACGACGGCGGGCCGGTCGGAATAACAGGCGCGGATTACGGCAGATGTCCGTCGAACTTGCGGCCGCGTCAAGCGCAACATGGCTGGCAAGGCACGAAAGCGCAAGCGTATCGGGAATATTCCGGGCTTTCGCAACACAGCCAGGCGCGATGCATGGACATCTGAAAGGTGAAGTTATTTTTGTGCGAGTCCTCAGATCTCCCTGAGTACGCCGACAAACTCCTCCGGCGACACCTGGATGCCGGTCCACAGCGCGAATGTCCGCCTGGCCTGGGCCGCCAGTACACCAAGGCCGTCCATGAAACGGATGTGCTGTGCTTCAGCCATCTCCTGCCAGAAGTTCTTCTGCCGCCCATAGTTCAAATCGAGCACCAGACGGCAGTCCGGCAGCTTCAGCTGCTGCACCCATGCGGCCATTTTCGGTGATTCGTCCGGACTGGATACCGCTGTCGCGTTGACCAGGATATCCACCGGGAAAGGGGCTGTAGACAGCGTTTCGAAGGACAGGGCTTCGCTGTGGAAGCGTTTTGCCATTTCAAGAGTTTTCGCCGGACTGCGGCCGCAGACGTAAACCACGTGTGTCCGGAGCCAGTTTAAAATGAATACGGCCGCTTTGGCCGCCCCGCCGGTGCCGATCACCAGCGCTGACGTGCCTTCGACGTTGAACCCGACGGTACTCAGGGCGTCCATGATGCCGATGGCGTTGGTGTTGTATCCTTTGAGCTGGCCGTCTTTACAGACAATGGTGTTGATGGCCCCGATGATCTCGGCTCCTTCGGACAGTGCATCCAGACAGGAAATGCACGTTTCTTTGTAAGGCACGGTGACGTTGGCACCGGCGATATTGAGCACGCGCAGGCTCTGCATGGCCTGGCCGAGATTCTCGGGCGCCACCATGAAAGGCACGTAGCTGCCCCGGATCCCGAGACGTTTCAGGATGGCTGAGAAAAGGGCGGGTGACTTTGAACGCAACGCCCGCTCGTCACCGAGGATACAGTAAACTTTCATTTTAAGATAGTAGTTCGTGCTCTATAAAAAAAAACGGTAGAAAGATCCGGCCGTGACGAAGAACATTGCAGAAAAGCCCCATGTCTACATACGGCCCGGAAGGGGAGTGTCAGCATCTGCAACGGGGGATTATCCTGCGGGTAATCGGTGTCTCATCGCGGCACATTCAGCGATGTGCTGTCCGGCCCACCGGGGCAGGAGCGGAATTTCCCCTGGCGCCCTGCCCGGCCGCCGGGCGTTTGATTCCCGCTAGTCCAGGCCGAGCAGCCCCTTGATGCTCTCGGTGATCTCTTCGGCCGAGGCCGGTTTGGCGATGTAGTCATCGGCTTCCGTGCTCATGCCGTCCGCGTGCGTGTATCGCGTAGAACTCAGATGCGAGGCCACAGCCGTCAGCAGCAGCACCGGGATGTCGCAGGTTTTGTCGCCGTCCTTGAGTTCTCTGCAGACCTCGTAACCGTCTTTTTCCGGCATCATGACGTCCAGCACGATGGCGTCCGGTGTGTTGGCCTGGATTTTTTCCAGCCCTTCCACACCGTTATAGGCCACGTCAACTTCAAAGCCTTCCCGTTCCAGGTTCCCCTGGACGATGGCGGCGAAGTCCGGTTCGTCATCCACGATAAGAATTCTCTTTTTGTCCGTCATAACTTTCCTCCTTTGCAACACATGGCTGTTTTTTTCTTGATCCGAAGACTTCTTCGTGCGCGAAACCGGCGCGACTTGTTAGCTGCGACCGACCAAAGATTATCTTCGCTCTCGAGGCCTGTTCCTGCAACCGGTGCCGCAGGTTTTTGACCTAAGCCACATCCGGACGCGGATACAGGCCGGCTTCTTTTACGATTTCCGGCACTATCTGCTCCCACTCGATGGCCATGATATGAAAGCCGGCCACACCTTCGACTTCCTTGAGGCGCAAGATGTCCTCGATGCACATTTTGACACCTTCTTCGGCCTGCTTTTCCTTGGGCGTGTCGGCCAGGCGTTTGACGACTTCATCAGGCACATCCATGCCCGGAACCCGGTTCCGCATGTATTTGGCCATGCCGGCGGATTTCATGGGTGTCATGCCGGCCAGGATGTGGACTTTTTCGTGCAACCCGCGTTCGCGCGCCCCCTTCATCCACTCCTCGAACTTGTCGAGGTTGTAAATGCACTGGGTCTGAATGAATTCGGCGCCGGCTTTTACTTTTTTTGCCAGACGCGACACACGGATTTCAAAGGGATCGGCAAAGGGATTGGCCGCTGCCCCTACAAACATCTGCGGCGGGCGTTTGATATCGTCGCCACTCAGGAATTTACCTTCGTCGCGCATCAGTCGCACCACTTGAATCAGCTGCATGGAATCGATATCATGCACATTCTGTCCCTGGGGATTGTCGCCGAAGCTCTGGTGGTCTCCTGACAGGCACAGGATATTACTTATATCAAAAGAAGCGGCGCCTAAGATGTCGCTCTGCAGGGCGATACGGTTGCGGTCGCGTGTTACCATCTGCAGCACCGGGTCCAGGCCCATCTGTTTCAGGCGAATACAGGCCGCCAGTGAACACATGCGGGTGACCGAAGTCTGATTGTCGGTGATATTGACAGCATCCACGTAGTCTTTGATCATGTTGGCCTTGTTGACAATGACTTCCGGGTCGCTGCCGCGCGGCGGACCGCACTCGGATGTTACGGCAAGCTGACCGGTGGCCAGTACCTTCTCCAGTCTGCTGGGTGTCTTCACGTTCATAGCTGCACATCCTCCCTGACGACTTTTCGGGGGCCCCCGGCCCGGTCCGTGGACCAGTCTTTGATGGGACAGATCTCTTCGTATTCATCCAGTTTGCCCAAGGCCTTGAGCCGATCGATAATCAACTGCCAGGCGCAGTACACTTCCCGGTTGATCTCGCAGCTGCCTTTGCTGGAACCGCCGCAGGGGCCGTTGAGCAGGCGCTTGGCACAGCGGGACACGGGACAGATGCCGCCGGTACTGGCCAAAATGCAGCTGCCGCAGGCCTGGCAGCGCTCGGTCCACAGTCCGCGTTTTTCCGTGGCCCCCAGAAAGGTGGTGTTGACACCGGGATAGATCGGCTTGTCGTGGTACTTTTCGGCCATGAACTGGACCCCTACCCCGCAGGCCAGCGATACCACGGCATCGTACTGGTCGATACGGTCCCGGATTTCTTCCAGGTACTCGTGATCGCACTGACGCTCCAGGGTGACTTCATCGATTTTGACGTCGCGACCCTCCTTCATGGCGTACATGCGCAAAGCCGATGCCAGTACACCAACCTCTTTTTTTCCGCCGGCCTCACACACCGTCACACATTCGTTGCAGCCGAGAATCAGGAGATGATGATGATTCCGGATCTGCTCAATAATCTCTTCCACTGGTTTTTTGTCGGCAACAATCATGAAAAGCGACCTCTCTTTCTTTAATTTCCAATAACGCCGGCCCGTCCTCGATTAGAAGCCGGATTTTCCGCATGCGGATTCAGGCGGCCTCTCTCTGCCCGGCTCTGATAGGGTTTGGCCCCAGCTCTATAATGCGTGTGTGCATTTCAGTAGCGTACTGCGCGAAGAGTGTGCCCTCGCCTGATGAGAGGTTGTACATCTGGACCCTTTGGCCACCGATGCCGATGGTGTCCAGAATGGCCTGGGCCTGTTCGACGCGCTTGCGCGCCCGCAGGTTGCCACTGTTGAAGTGACAGTCGCCCTCCATACAACCCACCACGCAAACGCCGTCGGCACCTTTCTCGAAGGCCCTCAGCAAGTGCAGAAGATCCACTTTCCCCGTACAGGGGACGCGCACGATACGAATGTCGGTCGGGTAGTTCAGTCGCATGGTACCTGCCAGGTCCGCAGCGTTGTACCCTCAGTAGTTGCAGGCGAAGCAGATGATAATCGGTTCGAATTCGGTTTTCATAACACTCCCTCCAGCAGGGCATCGAGCTTGCAGAGAATTTGATCGTCTTCATACCAGTTGAGTTCAATGGCCTTGGCCGGACATTCAGCGGCACAGACACCGCAGCCGTGGCACAGGGCCTCGTCGATAAAACTGACGCCGTCTTCGTTGATTTGGGGCACATCGTAGGGACACGAGCGCACGCAAACCAGGCAGGCGGCGCAGCGCTCGGCCTCCACATGCGCGGTAACCGCGGACAGCGTCAGAAAAGGCTGACCCAGGAATGTGGTCGCCCGCGAGGCCGCCGCCAGGGCCTGGGCCGTGGCTTCGGAAACCAGCTGCGGGCTGTGGGCCGTACCACAGACGAAAACCCCCTCGGTCATCATGTCCACGGGCCGCAGTTTGACATGTGCCTCCAGGAAATGGTTTTCCGCATTGCGCGCCAGTTTCATGATGGATGCGAATTCGTCGGTATCGGCTGCCCGCATACCGGCGGACAGCGCCAGCAGATCGACGCTTACCTCCAGGTAGCGGCCCAGAATGTGGTCCCTGAAGGTTACCTTGACACCTTTTTCGGCGGCTTCGACCTGCGGCGGGTCTTCGGGTGTGTAGCGCGAGAAGATGACGCCCAGGCGCCGGGCTTCGGTGTAGTAATCTTCCAGCTGGCCGTACATGCGCATATCGCGGTAGAGGATGTAGACATCGGCAGCGGGGTTCTCGCGCTTTATGTGCAGCGCGTTTTTGACGGCGCTCTGGCAGCAGATCCGGGAGCAGTTGGGGTTGTCCGCGTTGCGTGAGCCCACGCACTGGATCATGACCACCCGGTCAAGGCCGGCAGCGCCGGATTCCTCCAGCTTGGTGGTCAACTCCAGCTGGGTAACCACGTGTTCGTTTTGGCCGTAAAGGTATTCATCGGGCCGGTATTCATCGGCGCCCGTGGCGATGATCGTTACGCCGTGGTCGATCTTGCGTTCGTACATACCGGGCCCCACCAGTACTTCGGTGGTGAAGTTCCCCTTGAAACCCGTAAAATCTACCACCAGCGAGCGGGTCAGTACCTGGATCTTGGGGTGCGAAGTGGTGCGCGCCACCAGTTCCCGGAGGTAGGACTGGATGTCCGCGCCCTCGATGGTGGCGGTCAGGCGATCGGCCATGCCGCCCAGTTTTTCTTCTTTCTCGATCAGTACGACCTCATAGCCCTGGTCCGCCAGGCCCAGGGAGGCATTCATGCCGGCCACGCCGCCGCCCACCACCAGGGCCCGCTGAATCACGGGTATTTTCTTTTCGTGCAGCGGATTCAGCGTGGTGGCCCGGGCCACCGCCATGCGCACCAGCTGCTTGGCTTTTTCGGTGGCCTTGGCGGGGTCATCGGGGTGCACCCAGGAATCCTGGTTGCGGATGTTGGCCATCTCGAACAGGTACTTGTTCAGACCGCAGGCTTCCAGGGTATCCATGAAGATGGGTTCGTGGGTCTTGGGGGTACAGGCCGCCACCACCACACGGTTCAGGTTTTCCTCGGCAATGACTTCCTTGATCTTATCCTGGGTGTCCTGGGAGCAGGTGAACAGGTTGTTGCCGGCATACACCACGTTGGACAGGGAGGCGGCGTACTCCTCCACCGCCGGCACGTCCACCACGCCGGAAATGTTGATGCCGCAGTTGCACACGAAAACACCCACGCGCGGCGCCTGGCCGGTGACTTCCTTCTCGTCGGGAATTTTGACGCTTTTGGTCAGGGTGTTGCGGGCTTCGGCAACGACACTGCCGGCCGACAAGGCCGCTGCACTGGCCTCGATCACCGAGCTGGGAATGTCCTTGGGGCCCTGGAAAACACCGCAGGCGTATACCCCGGGACGCGAAGTGGCCACCGGCAGGAAGGGGTCGGAGACCACGAAGTTGTCTTTATCCAGCGCCACCTCCAGTTTGGCGGCCAGGTCTGCTGTTTCCGGCGAGATCTGTAAGCCCACGGAAAGCACCACCATGTCGAAATCTTCCACGCAGGGTTTGCCGTATTCATCCGCGTAGCGGATGCGCAGCTGGTCGGTTTCCCTGATTTCGTCGATGGTGTGAACGCGGGATTTGACAAAGCGTACGCCGGCTTTTTCCTGCGCCCGCAGGTAGTATTTCTCGTAGTCTTTGCCGAAGGTGCGGATGTCCATGTTGAAGACCACGCAGTCCAGGTCATCGGCGGCGTGTTCCTTGGCGATCATCGCTTCCTTGATGGCGTACATGCAGCAGACCGACGAACAGTAGCTGTTGGCGCACTTGTTGGTGTCCCGCGAACCGACACACTGCAGCCAGGCGATTTTTTTGGGTTCGCTTTCATCGGAAAGCTTGACCAGGTGGCCCAAGGTGGGTCCCGAAGCACTCAGGATACGTTCGAACTCGGCGCTGGTCATCACATTGGGATTGCTGCCGTAATGGTAGAATTCGTCCAGCACCTGCGGATCGAAGGTTTCGCTGCCCGGGCACAGCACCACGGCGCCCACCGGCACCTTCCGGGTGACCTCCTGGTCGTTATGGTTGACAGCGCCGGCCAGGCAGGCCTTGACGCACTGGTAGCACTCGGAGCAGATGCCGCATTCCAGGCAGCGTTGGGCCTCGCGGCGGGCCTCCTCTTCGCTGTAGCCGAAGGAAACTTCCAGAAAGTTGCACTCCCGCGCGGCCGGATCCAGGCAGCGCACCGGCACGCGCTCTTGACGCGCAACGGTGTTGGTGTCCGGTTTTTCAAAGGCCCATTCCCTGTCGCGGCCGGCTTTCAGATCCAGGCCGTTGATGAAACGGTGCATGCTCTCGGCGGCCTCTTTGCCGCAGGCCACGGCTTCGACCACAGATCTGGGGCCGTAAAAGGCATCGCCGCCGGCAAACACCCAATCGATTGGGGTCTGCAACGTCACCGGATCGGCGGCCAGGCCACCCGGCGGTGTGGTTTCGATGCCCTGGCTCTTGATGGGCTCCAGCAGTGCACTCTGCCCGATCGAAATGATGATCGAGTCCCCGAAGAAGGGCTGGCAGGCATTGTCGTCATAGCTGGGGTTGAAACGGCCGTTTTCATCGAAAACAGTGGTACAGGTCTTGAACTCGATGCCCGAGACGCGGTTGCTTTTGTCGATGAAAAAAGCCTTGGGGCCGAAGCTGTTGACGATGCGGATGTCACTTTCCAGCGCTTCGCGGATCTCGTACTCCCAGGCCGGCATTTCGTCGCGTTTTTCCAGGCAGATCATGGTGACGTTCTTGGCGCCCTTGCGTTTGGCCGTCAGGGCCACGTCCACGGCCACGTTGCCGCCGCCGATGACCAGTACATCCTCACCGATCGGCACGTCTTTTCCCATGGCGCAGTCCCTCAGAAAGTCCACCCCCTGCAGGACACCTTGGACATCTTCGTTATCGATGCCCAGCCAGCGTCCGCCGTGCAGGCCGATGGCCAGGTAAAGGGCCTTGAAACCCCCGGCTTGCAGGCTTTCCAGGGTGATGTCTTCGCCGAAAGTGACGCCGGTTTTAATCGTCACGCCCATTTTGCAGATCATGTCGATCTCTGCGTTGAGAATATCGCGCGGCAGCCGGTATTCCGGGATGCCCACGGCCATCATGCCGCCGGCCACAGGCAGTTTCTCGAAGATGGTCACCGCATAGCCCCGCAGTGCCAGGTAGTAGGCGGCCGCCAGACCGGACGGGCCGGAGCCCACGATGGCCACCTTTTCGTCGCGCTTCTCGGTCACTTCGGGTACATACGGCGTATCTTCCTCTAAGTCACGGTCGGCGATGAAACGGTGCAGGTACTGGATGGCCATGGGCTGGTCCACGTCGCTGCGCGTGCAGATCTCTTCGCAGGGGTGGTGGCAGACCCGGCCGCAGACACCGGGAAACGGGTGTGCTTCTTTGAATAGTGCTAAGGCTTCGCGGTACTTGCCCTGGTTGATCAGGGCGATGTAGCCCTGGATGCTGACGTGCGCCGGGCAGGTGGCCTTACAGGGGGCGGTGCCGCGCTTGCTGATGGCGAAAGCACCCGGAATGGCCTGGGCATACTGCTTGTAAATCGCCTTGCGCAGGTTCAGGCCCTTGTCGTATTCGTTGGGTACCTCGATGGGGCACACCTTGACGCATTCACCGCAGCTGGTGCATTTGAACAGATCCACATAGCGCGGATGCTGGCTGACGGTGGCAGTGAAACTACCGGGCGAACCGGTCAGATCGATCAGTTCCGTATTGGTGAGAAGCTCGATGTTCAGATGCCGGCCGACCTCGACCAGTTTGGGTGAGATCACTCACATGGCACAGTCGTTGGTCGGAAATGTCTTGTCCAGCTGGGACATCATACCGCCGATGGCCGACGATTTCTCGAGCATGTAGACGTAGTAACCCGAGTTGGCCAGGTCCAGAGCAGACTGCATGCCTGCAATCCCGCCGCCGACGACCATGACCGCACCAATCCGTTTTATCGATCCGTTTCCCGAAGCTTTTCCCGCATCTTTATTTACACCCATTTTTTTCCCCTATATGCCTTCAATGATTTCCGGGAGTCGGTGTTCCCATCCAACAGTCGACAAAAGAACGCCCTGGTAACCTTCCGTTTTCAATTCAGAAACAAGTTCAGCAGCGATTTTGATGCCCTCACGTGCCTTGTCAGGTACGCTCTGAATCCGTTTGATGAGTGTATCCGGGACGTGGACATGATCCATATTGCGTGAAATATAGCGTGCCATACCCAGCGATTTGAGCAGCAGTACCGTGGGGATAACCGTGATTTTTTTAGAATCGATACGTGTGAGAAAGGATTTGAGCAGGCTGGCGTCAAACAGTGGCGGGGTGATGAAAAAGCCCGCACCGGCGTCAGCGCGTCTCATCATCTCCTCAGCCTCCAGTTCAACGGATATGCCAGGTGCACCGGCATTGGCCGTCGTACCCACCAGAAACTGCGGTGCACCGGTCAGCTCGATGCCGGCCATGTCGCGTCCCTGCTCGAGATTATGAATGACGCCCAGCAGTTCGATCAGGTCGATGTCGTTGACCGCGCGGGCCTGGTGATGGTCCCCGAAACTGGGGTCTTCGCCGACCACTGCCATCACATTGGGAATGCCAGTCGCGCCGGCCGCCAGCAGATCTGCCTGCAGTGCCAGCCGGTTACGGTCCCGGCAGCAAACCTGGAAAACGGTTTCCAGACCTTCCTGCTGCAAGATCATGGCGCCGCCCAGCGAACTCATGCGCATGACGGCGTTGCTCATTTCCGGGACCACAAAGGCATCGACGTCTCCCTTGACGCGCTTGGCATTGGCCACCATCTCGGAAACATCCGCGCCTTTGGGCGGTTCGATCTCCGCAAGAATGGCAAATTCTCCGGTTTCGAATTTACGCTGTAAGTTCATGGATGCTCCTTATTGTTTTTCAAAGTTAAAAAGGCTGTAAATACGTCGGTTTGTCGGCGGACCGGCAAACCGTTTCTATGATATTCGGAAGACGCCAGTATCCAAGCCGTCAACTGATGTCCTGCTCTTTATGTTCGCAATCTTCGTGCCGGATTCGGACTTTAACTTAAAATGAAGTTATTCCAATGGGTTATCGATTTTACCTGCTAATGGTGTAGATGTTCAGGCTGACACGCCGCCTGTTGAAGTGTGCCATTATGGCACGGCTTGCCAAAAATAATCTGCGAGATCAGAGGCTTGAAAAAAAGGTGCCATTATGGCAGGGTCCAGATTGGCAGGGTCTGGCGCTGAGCGCCGACGTTTACCAAACCACAAATTTAGGCGGAGAAAATGAACACATCGATTCTGGTGGTCGATGACGACCGTGATTATCTGGCACTGACCCGTGGCAAACTGATCCGAGCGGGATTTTCCAACCTGCGGCTGGAAGATGCCCCCCTGAAGGCCGCAGCACTTTTTAAGTCGGGTGAGGCTTTCGACATAGCGCTGATCGACGTCAACATGCCGGATATGGATGGTTTCGAACTGCTGGAACGGATTAAAAGCGCTTCTCCCAAGACAGAGTGCATCATGTTGACAGCGGTCAACGATGCGCGTACGGCCGTTGCCTGTTTGCGCAAGGGGGCCTATGACTACCTGATCAAACCGCTTAAGCATGAAGACCTCGTGCTTGCCGTCAAGCGCGCCCTGGAACGCAAGCGCCTGCTGGATATCCTGGATATCGGCAAAGGAAGAAGCCCATCGGCATTGAAGCATCCGGCGGCGTTTCAAGGTATTGTCACGCGCGCACCGAGCCTGCTACGCGTGCTGAAAGAAGCCGAGTTACACGCCGCAAGCGATGTGCCGATACTGATCACCGGCGAAAGCGGGGCCGGCAAGGAGCTGCTGGCGCGCGCCATTCACCGCGCCAGCCCCCGTTCGGCGGGCCCGTTCACCCCGGTGAACATGGCGTCACTGTCCGTTTCCCTGTTCGAAGCCGAGTTTTTCGGCCACACCCGCGGGGCATTCACGGGGGCGGAAAAAGAGCGTGCCGGCTATCTGAAGCACACCCATGGCGGCAGCCTGTTTCTGGATGAAATCGGTAACCTGCCGCTGGAATTGCAGGGCAAACTGCTGCGGGTGCTCCAGGACGGGGAGTACACGCGGCTGGGCACCAGTCAGGCACAGCATGTGGACGTGCGCCTGATTGCCGCCACCAACGAAGACCTGGAAACCATGATGGCCGCCGGGAGCTTTCGCAAGGATCTTTTCTACCGCATTCGGGGAAGCTGGCTGCACCTGCCGCCGCTGCGCGAACGCACCGAGGACATTCCGCTTCTGGTGGATCACTTTCTGGCCCAGTACGGGGTCGCGCCGCCGCAACGTGCGGTGGATGAAGAGGCCATGTGCCTGCTGATGGAATACCCTTTTCCGGGCAACGTGCGCGAGCTGCGCGCGGTCATCCAATCTGCCGTCAACCTGGCCGACGGACGGCCTCTGACAGCCGAATTTCTACCCGCGCAGCTCCGCCGGCAGGCGGCCGTCACCTTCTGCCGCAGCAGGGTCGGCTCCGACGAGATTGCACCCCTGGCCGAGGTCGAAAAAAAACATATCCTCGACGCATACCGGCAGTTAGCACGCAACAAGGCTAAAACGGCGCGCCTGCTGGGCATCGGCTTAAACACCCTGCGGCGCAAGCTCAAGACTTATGGAGAAGGCTAATCTCTCAGGTTTTCAAAAAAATCGTAGCCCTTGTCGTCGAAAATCATTGCGGAACGGTTCGGTTCAACAACTGAAAAAGGGGACACCTTTACGGCATCCCCTTCTTTATTTAACACGCTGATTGTTATTACAGACTACTTCCGTCCGATATACTCGTTGTACGCCATGGCCATTGTTCGGTAAGCGATATGGCCGAGCTTGGAAAACGGCGTATATGCAAACAGCGTCCAGATAAACAAAAGATGGAAAAAATAGATAAAATAAGTGGCGCCGCCCATCCCGGCCAGGCGGAACATCTGGGTCAGCATACCGGTGATCCCCAGTGCAAAAGCCAGGCCGACGAGATACCAGTCCCAGTAAGTGGACAGCAGGTCACTCCGGGTAAGCCGGTTTTTAATCAGCAGGATGGCACCGATCACCAGGGAAATCCCGGCAATATTGCCGAGCCACTTAATGGGATTCAGCTGGGAATACGGCCCTTCAATATGAAACACCCATTCGGCCATGAAAAAGCTGGCCGTGACGATAAAGAGACCGATGAAACCGAAAAGGACCATCATATGGGCCGTGGCGCGATCTTTATTTTCCGAACATTCGTTGAACTTACTGTGAACCATAATGGTGGGAACCACCCGGACCAATGCCTTGACAAACCCCACCGGATCAATCTTTTCCCTGTCCGTCTGGCCACTGGCCAGGGCGTTGGCGTGCATATCGGTTATAAACCGTTTCAGTCCCAGGGCAAAAATAATAATCGCCGCATTAAAGGTCGGGACCATAATGATATCCACCAGGTAATTATTAATAAAATGGGATTGCCAGATATGGTCTCCCACCGGCGGAATATTGAACCAATGGACACCAAACAGCCGGAACACCAGGCCGAGGACGATAAAAATTACAGCAGGTATCGCCAGCAGGATCGGCAGCTTTTTGGGATTGCTGACAAATTTGGCCAGTTTTTTGGGTGTGGCGTATTCCATGATGCTGTACTGACGAATCGCCGACAGGACGTCACCCGGCCTGGCCCCCCGGGGACACAGGGTCGTGCAGTCTCCGCAATTGTGGCACAGCCAGACATCGCCGTTTCCCACCAGCTTGTCTTTCAAGCCCCAGGACGCAGCAATCATCTCCTTGCGGGGAAAAGGATGGCTGTCAGGCGAAATGGGGCAGGCCACGGCACAGGTCGCACATTGATAACATTTTTTCAGGTCTCCCCCGCCAAGGGCGGAAACTTCGTTAATAAAACCGACATCAGGTTCAACCAGATATGCATCCGCCATATCTAAAACCTCCTGTTTTGCTTTTTGTCCGAGCAGATAATTATTATCTCCCCAAATCGTCAATCTTCAATCGCCAATCGCTTAGAATCCCTTAAACGGATTCGGCCCCAGATCTTCAAT
Organism: Deltaproteobacteria bacterium; assembly: GCA_003973265.1. GTDB lineage: Bacteria > Desulfobacterota > Desulfobacteria > Desulfobacterales > QNYZ01 > QNYZ01. The sequence goes on from QNYZ01000077.1 coordinate 16,218, forward strand.
CAGGGCGGCAAAATCGTTTACGATCTGAGGAATTTTATCATATTCATCGATGGCGATATCAAACTGAGCTACCCGTTCATTTTCCAAAGCCAGGCTCTGCAGGGCGTCTCCGATTTTCTTCATCCGGATATTGGCCAGTTCGCTCCCTTTGATAAAGTGACACTGGTAATCGTCACCGTGCCTGCAGCCCATCAGGAAAACGCCGTCCATTCCCTGGGACAGGGCATCCTTGATCCAGATGACGTTCACCGACCCCAGACACCGGACCGGAATAAACCGTACTTCGGCAGAATAGCTCAGCCGATTCAACCCGGCCATATCGATGGCAGGATACGCATCATTTTCACAGACCAGACCGAGAATCCGCATGGGCGGATCCTCGTAATCATCTTCCGACGGGACACCGATGGTTTTTACCATCGACCCGATACTGTCGATATTGTAATCGGCAAATCCGATGATTCGCTCGGGACAGGCGCCCATGCAGGTCCCACATCGCCGGCATCGGGCCGGGTTGGGTTTGGGGGTGCCTTTTTCGTCGTCATCCAGCGCCCCGAACGGACACTCCTCGGTGCAGCGTTTACACTGGGTGCACCGCTGGAAAAAGAAGTCCGGAAAGGTCATGTCGCCGGATCGGGGATGAACGGACACACCGCGGTTGACCGATTCAATGCATTGAATCGCCTTTAGCGTTGCGCCGGTGGCGTCTTCCATGGATTCTTCCACGGTCATGGCCCGGCGAACCCCGCCGGCTGCATAGATACCGGTCCGCTGGGTTTCATAGGGAAAACAGATAAAATTAGAATCGGCATAATCGTCGAATAATTCGTTATCCCGAAAGCCCGGTCCCTGACGATAAGCCAGATTAATGACCGGATCATCGGCCGTTACCGGGACCATGCCGGTGCCCAGAACCACGATGTCCGCCTTGACTTTAATTTTTTCTCCCAGCAGGGTATCGTCAGCTTCCACGATCAGTCCGTTACCGTTTTTGGAAACGCTGATCACTTCGCCCTTGGTCAGGAAAATACCCGGATCCTGCTGGATACTTTTATAAAAATTTTCAGACAATCCGGGCGTGCGCATATGCTGGTAAAACACAAAAGCCTTGCCGTCGTCATAGTCCTGACGGACATACTTGGCCTGTTTTAATGCGACCAGGCTGGTGACTGCCCCGGCATACGCAAAATCCTTATCATCCCCCTGGCCCGGACTCTGGACAAAGACGACACTTTTTGCTTCCCTGCCATCCGATGGACAGCTGATCTGGCCCTGTCTGGCAATTTCTTCGAACTGTGAGTTGGTGACCACGTCAGGCAGCCGGCCAAACCCCAGGTGGGCAAATTCATCCTCGACCGGTTCATAGGGCCGCCATCCGGCGGCCAGAATCACGGCACCGAATTTTTCACCATCCGGGTCAAAGGTAAGGATATCATTTTTACCTTCGTTGAATTCCATATATTTATGGTGCTGGGCTTCAACGTCGAGTTCTTTGCCATTTTCATCCACCTTCATCTCTTCGGGCAGGGGAAAGGGGACATCGAAGGGAATTTTATCTCCCGGTTTTTTCAAGGTAACAATAAAATTTCCCGGCTCACCGGCAACTCGCGCAACAACCGTATCAGTACGGACCGTAATTTTGGGATTGGATTCCACCGCTGTGATCTTATCGGCCACAATGGGTTCAATCAGGGTCTCATACGGGTCGGTAATGGGAAGCTGTTTACGCCATTGAGCGGCTTTACCGCCGAGCTGCCCTTCTTTTTCAACAATCACCACATCGTAACCGGTTTTGGCCGCATCCAGGGCCGCCGACATGCCGGTGATGCCCCCGCCGATGACCAGAATTTTACGGCTCAACGTTTCCAGTTGATACGGTTCCGGCAGGTCCACCTTTTCCACCCGGACCATCCCCATTTTCAGGTAATCTTCGGCCAGCATTTGAAGGCGATCAAAATGGATGCCGTCATCGGCCTGATCTTCAGCCAATGCCGGGAATTCTTCCCGCGGGTGGGACCAAACCACCTGCTCACGCAGGTTGACCCGATCCACGATGCAGCCGCCAAACCGGAACACATCAAAATTAACCCGCCGGGAACAGGCCGCCACAACGATCGCATTGGTTCCCTTGGCGGCAATATCTTTTTTAATGACGCCAACGCCCGCCTGGCTGCATAAGAACGGATGGGTTTGTACGGGCACGGCCTCTTCTTCGGCCACTTCGGCCAGTGCTTCCAGATCCAGCGCATCCCCAATTCCGCAACCGCTGCAGATATAAACACCATACACTTTTTTCATGGACAAACCTCCTACTTGCCTGTGAGGGTCTGGATGGCTTTCAACGCCATGCCCGTTGCATTCTGGTTGGACGATACCACGTCGGCCGGCTTATTGGCACAGCCGGTGGCCAACATGCCTCCCCCTTTCAAATCGTTGATCACGAATCCGTTCTCATTGAAGGTGAGGTCGGCCGGTAAGGGGTGATTCACGGCAGTGGGCTGCATACCAGTGGCCAATACCACCATATCCACGGTCTGGTGAACTTTTTCACCGGTAACCGCATTCTCGGCGGTAACGGTAAGCTGGTGGGTATCGGCATTCTCCGTGACTTCCGCTACTTTTCCCTTGATGAAAAAGACGTTCTCATCTGCCTTGATGGTATCGTAAAAGCGTTCATATCGATATCCGGGCGCCCGGAGATCAATGTAAAAAATATAGATTTTCGCCTCTGGATAGCGGGACCGGATGTACGTGGCATGTTTGAGGGATGCCATGCAGCAGATATACGAACAATAGGGAAGATGATTTTCATCCCGTGACCCGGCACACTGAACAAAAGCGATACTCTCGGGAGCCTGGCTGTCCGATGGCCGCCGGATAATTCCCCGGGTCGGGCCGTTGGGCGCAGCCATCCGCTCCAGCATCATATTGGTGATAATATTTGGATATGATCCAAACCCAAGATTATCGATCCGGTTGGCATCGTAGGGTTCCCAGCCGGTGGCCCATACCACGGCGCCGACCTTGAGATTTACGGTCCGTTCAGCCATATCCAGTTCCACGGCATCGTATCGGCATGCCTTCTTGATACGGTCAGCATCTTCGGTGCCGATTACCTGGGGCGAAATGACATATCGGGCCGGAAATGCCATGGCAAAAGGAAGATACGCCGCTCTGGTATTGTCCATTCCGAGGTTAAAATCATTGGAGACTTCCATTTTACAGGCGTCTTCGCAGGCACCGCAACAGGTGCAGTTTTCGTTGACAAAGCGGGGGCTTATTTTAACCGTGGCGTCGTAGTCTCCCGGTCCACCGTCAATTTTCTCCACTTCAGCCATGGTCAGAACGTGAATCCGGGGATTGTCCTTAATCCGGCGAAAATTGATCTCCAGTCCGCAGGTCGGGGGGCAAAGCTTGGGAAAATACTGATTTAACTGGGCAACGCGGCCGCCCAGATACGGGTTTTTTTCCACCACAAAGACGTCATACCCGACCTCGGCGGCTTCGAGAGCTGTCGTCAGGCCGCTGATCCCGCCACCCACAACCAGGATACTTTCGCTTGCAGGAGCCGTTTTTTCTGTGGTCATAGATGTTCCTCCATGCCGTGAAATTTTTCGTTAACAGAATTATTTTACCGGTTATGAAATCGAATCAAACGGTATACACATGCCTGAACAGATAGCCGAATTTTCAGTGCGCCCTGTTCACGCATGTGGACACTGTTTTGGCGACCAATTAATTAAAAACCTCCAGGTATCTTCCGATACCTGGAGGCGATGCGTATGCGGCACAACCGGGCACCCAAATGACGAACCACTCTGGTGCCCGGCATCATCCTGATTAATCCGGAATGATTTTGATGTAATCTTTCTTGAAAATATCCCACTCGCCTGCCTTGGGATCGTACTTCGAGTTGACGAAACAGAACCAGTTCTCGTCATCCTGTCCCGGATGGTCTGATTGATAGTAAAAGCCCGGGTACCGAGTCTCTTTACGGAACTGAATGTGACGTAAATGGGCTTCTACCGTCCAGATTCGATGGTAGATTTCCCAGGCACGCATCAGTTCGTGCAGATCGCCGGCGGCCAGTTTCTCACAGTCTTCCCGCATCGTCTGAAGCAGATCCATCACGATCTCCAGAGATTTATTGGACGTCTGGTAGAAAGTGGCGGTACCCGCACCATACTCATGCGTCGCCTTCATGAGGCGATACATCATCCCGTTCGGTTTCAGGTAATTGGGATTGATGTCTTCCGCCGTGGTGTAATCACAATTGTCCAGATAGGTGCGGACAGGTTTGTACACCATATCGACCAGCTCTTCATTGGACTGTGCGATGGCAGGCGTAAAATCGGCATGATCCTTGGCATATCGAACCATGGCCTTGGCAACAATTCGCCCCTCGGAGTGTGAACCGGAAGAGAATTTGTGGCCGGAGCCACCCACCCCGTCACCGGCGGTGAACAGGCCGTTAACCGTGGTCATACGGTTGTAGACCTTACCGTTGTCTGCCTTGATTTTGTAAGCGTCCGGCACCCAGTCTAAATCCGGGCCGGAGGTCCAGAGACCACAACAGCCGGAGTGGGAACCAAGCAGATACGGTTCAGTCGGCATGACTTCGGAATTTTTCTTTTCCGGTTCGCAGTTCTGAGCGCACCACAGGTTGGCCTGGCCACAGGTCATGTCAAGAAAATCTTCCCAGGCTTCGGCCTCAAGGTGTTTGAGTTCTTTCTTGCTCATCGTCTTGCCCAATGTGGCCAGTGCGGTGACCGTATCCATCATAATCGGTCCACGGCCTTCTTTCATCTCAAAGAGCATCAGATGGTTCCGCAGACAGGTCGGCGTAATGGCGGCCGTCCCGTAAGGTGCATAATTTTCCAGCTCGGCTTTAGCGGCATCACTACCGGCAAAGGCTTCGCCCAGACCGTTGAGGGTTTTGGCTTTAAACAGCAGGAACCACGCCCCAACCGGACCGTAACCGTCTTTAAAACGGGCCGGGGTGAACCGGTTTTCCATCATGGTCAGTTCAGCACCCACCTTCATACACATGGTATAGGTGGAACCGGAATTCCAGACCGGATACCAGGCGCGGCCTTTACCTTCACCGACGGACCGGGGCTGGTAGATGTTCACCGCTCCACCACAGGCCACCATCATGGTTTTACATTTAATGATATAGATCTTGTTTTCACGGACGGAAAAACCAACCGCACCGGCGATCTGGTTATCGACATTGGCATCGAGGAGCAGCTCTACGATAAAGCAGCGTTCGATGATATTGTCTTCGCCCAGGGCGAGCTTGGCGGCTTCGGCCACGATCCGTTTGTAGGATTCGCCGTTGATCATGATCTGCCATTTACCGGTACGGACCGGCGTGGCACCCTCTTTCAGGGTTCCCATCTTCTGGCCCTTCTTGCCGTCCAGGGTTTTGCCTTCCTCGTTTTTCTTCCAGACCGGCAGCCCCCATTCTTCGAACAGATGCACGGAATCGTCCACGTGGCAACCCAGATCAAAGATCAGGTCCTCACGAACGATACCCATCAGGTCATTTCGGACCATACGTACGTAATCATCCGGCGTATTCTCGCCGATATAGGTATTGATGGCGGAAAGGCCCTGGGCCACCGCGCCGGAACGCTCCATGGCCGCTTTATCGCACAGCAGGACGCTCTGGTCGCTGCCAAGCCATTTTTTGACCTCAAACGCCGTACCACAGGCAGCCATACCGCCACCCACGATCAACACATCGACTTCGCGCTCTTCAATTTCCGGATCTCTGACGGCTTTTGTTTCGCCTTTCGGTTTGTTCGGTAATGCCATATTGTTGTCCTCCTTAAGGATGCAATTATTGTTTCCACGATGTTTCGTTTAAATTAAAGCGAATGAAAAACCGTTTAGACCGTCGCCTGGGGAACCGGCATGGCATATCCGTCGGCTTCCTCGGTGCTCAGAAATTCGCTTTCCAGATCCTGTCCCTTCAAATCGACATAGGCATTGGCCTGTCCTTCGGGAGTGGTACGGATCGGGAATTTAAAGCGTTTGATCAGGCCATTTCTGAATTTACAGGTCCACATCACATCTTCGGTGCCCAACATCGGCATAATACTGCTTCCAAGCGGCACAAAGTCGGCATACCCACGAACCTCAACCGCCTGGGTCGGGCAGATCTTTACGCAGGAAAAGCACTCCCAGCACTGGTCCGGTTCCTGATTGTACGCTTTCATGGCATTGGGGTCCAATACCATTAAATCGTTGGGGCAAATGTACATACACGCTGTTTTGTCCCCACCCTTACAACCATCACATTTTTCTTGAATGACAAAACTTGGCATTAATGATCCTCCTCGTTGAATCTTGCATTTAGAAAATTTCGGGTTGATTGCTCAAATCTACGTATGGCCCTCTTTCTTTTCTCAACACCTCCCTTCTCTATACCTGAATTTTAATAGTTTAGACGTCAAAAAATTCGGAGCTCCCTGTCGGATATGATTTTCCGCCGGGCGGCCAAAATAAAACACAATCGTGATCCGTACGGTCAGCACCGTTTATCTGCAAATCGGTTTCGATCAATACGCATAAGAACCCATGTAATACCAGATAGATATAAATAAAGACGTGAAATGTACAGATATCACTCACAGCGGCCCCTGTCAAGAAAGTTTTTCTGCCCGGATACCGATGTATATAAATCCTGCCCACGGCCCCAATATCTTGTAATAAAAAGAGGCGTACACCCATATTTTGATTGTCACGACGGTATTTTGATTGTCACGACGGATCCCGCCGGACCGGGGCGGATGATCGGCGCCACCGGCATACCTTTTAGAAGATGCTTTTTCATAATTGCTTACCTGAATTTACCCGTTGACAATTGTATCAATATCGCGGCAACATGACGCAGCTACCGATCATTCAACCCGTTTTATGAGGGTATATCCAATAAATCGATATGATTCCGTTATCGACCAAAGATACGTTTATTTTTCATTGTCATCCGGAAATTTCATGTTTCAATGAATGCTGCCGGGATCTGAACCAGTTTCTGTATCCATACGATATCCTGAGACTGACCGGCCATTTAAAACTGCACTCAAGCCAGTTTCTAAAACAATATACATCCTGCCATACAGGGCCATCAACCGGCCTGCCCATGATGACGCTTCGGCCACTTGCCGGCATCGAACGGATCTGCCCGTTTGTTTCCGATGAGGGATGTACGGTCTATCCGAACCGGCCCGCCTCATGCCGCATCTATCCATTGGCAAGGGCCATTTCCCGCAACCGTCAGACCGGCCGGATCCAGGAGCGGTTCGCGCTGCTTAAAGAGCCCCATTGCCGGGGCCGGACAGGGAAAAAAGCCTGGACAGCCGGTCAATGGATGAAAAACCAGCAGCTGGACGAATATAACCGCATGAACGATCAGATGATCTCCCTGATCAGCTTAAAAAATCAGCACGCGGAGAGATCACTGAGCCGGAAGACAGCCCGAATGTTTTATCTGGCCTGTTATGATCTTGACCGATTCAGGGAACAGATCCTTTATCATGGGCTGGCAGATGACATGGAACCGTCCCCCGACACACGGGCACGCATTACTGAAGACGACCTGTTCCTTCTTGAGTTTGGCATGAACTGGATAAAACAGGCCCTGCGTGCTGAATTGGCAGCCCAACCGACAAGGAGGGACCGATGACATCCGAAAAACAGGTAAAAACTGATAATCAGGTCGCCCTGGTTCTGGGCGCTATCAAGGGAATCGGCAAGGCCGTGGCCCTGTCCCTGGCAGGATCCGGTATCCGGGTGGCGGCCACTTATTTCGACTGGCAGGAAAAACTCGACCGGCTCAAACAAGACCTGGCCGCCACACAGACATCACATCTGCTGGTGGAAATTGACTTGCGTGATACAGATAAAATTGGCGGCCTGATTGACCGGGTTATCGATCGATTCGGCCGGCTGGATATCCTGATCAACAATATCGAACGAGGCGGCTGGCCGGTGGTCCACGGACCATACGTCCGTGATCAATGGGACCTTGAGATGGCCACCACCCTCAGGGCCAAACAATGGGTCTTTAATGCGGCCCTGCCGTATCTCAAAGCATCCGGCAATGGAACCGTCGTCAACATCTCTTCCATTGCCGGTCTTGTCGGACGTTCGGGGCCGGCCAGTTACGTTTTTAACGACGGATACGCCGCGGCCAACCGGGGAATTTCTCTGCTCACCGAGACCTGGGCCCGGTCAGGCGCCCCTGAAGTCCGGGTAAATGAAATCATGCTCGGTTTAATCCAGACCCGCCATGCAGAAAAAACCCGCGGATGGGGCTTGTTAACCGAAAATCAGAAAAACGCCCTGATTGACCATACGCTTCTGGGCCGTACCGGCACCATCGACGATGTGGTCCGGGCGGTTCGGTTTCTTCTTTTTGAGACACCGTTTATGACCGGCAGCCGCCTGCGCCTGGATGGCGGGTATGTATTGGGAGGCGAAAGGGTAGCCCCCATGCCATCGGGGGTGGTATGATACTTTTCCGTAAATAATTAACGGATAATGTAAAAAATATGTCCGTTTATTTCGAAAAAGATCAAAAAACAAAACACTTGACAGGATTTAGTTACAGTCGCTATAAATTTGGCAGATGGGTCTGGTCTACACGATAGCCGTCTATTCTTTTAATTAATGAAAGGAGAATCGGGGATGACAGGATTAAAAGTGAACCGGGGATGGGGAAAGTTTTTTCTGATAGCAGCGGCAATGGCAACCGTGTTAATTTTGGCAAATGGTTCCTTTCAACCGGCCATGTCGGCCGAAAAGATAAAAGTGGCCGGCGTCTTCGAGACTCCCATCGAAGAGCCATGGGTCAACCAGATTCACATGGCGCTGCTCAAAGCCGAAAAGGAGCTCGGCGTCGAGTATACATGGTCGGAAAGCGTAAAATCAGCAGACTTTGCACGGGTCATGCGGGAATATGCCGAAAAGGGATATCAACTGATCATGGGTGACGCTTTCGGGGCCGAACGGATTGCGCGCCGGGTGGCCCGGGATTATCCCAAAACCGCTTTCGTTTTCGGATCCGGTATCGGCCCGGCCGAACCCAATTTTGGTGTTTTTGACAACTGGATTCACGAGCCGGCCTACCTGTCCGGGATGATCGCCGGTAAAATGACGAAATCGAATATCATCGGCGTGGTGGCCGCCATGGCTATTCCTGAAATCAATCGCCTGTCCAATGCATTTTACGCCGGCGCCAAATATGTCAACCCCGATGTTAAATGCAAGTTTTCGTTTATCGGATCCTTCTTTGATCCGCCCAAGGCCAAGGAAGCCGCTCTGGCCCAGATCGAGGACGGTGCCGATGTCGTTTACGCGGAACGGTTCGGCGTCATTGAAGCGTGTGTTGATAAAAAAGTACTGGCCATTTCCAACATGTCCGACCAGTCCAAGCTGGGACCGGACACCGTCATTACCGGCCCCATATGGGATATGTGGCCCACCGTTAAATACGTGGTCAGCCTTGTTCAAGCCGGTGTATTTACGGCCCAGGACTTCGGCGGATTTTCCTATATGGCCAAGGGCGGTTCTTACCTGGCCCCCTACCACAAATGGGAAAAAAAACTGCCGGCAGCGGTTAAAGCGCTGGTTGAAAAACGTAAAAAAGAGATCCTGGACGGGACGTTTCGGGTAGATATCGACGAATCGATCCCAAAATAGCCAGCTGCAAAGAAACAAGTAAAAGGGCCGGTTTTTAACCGGCCCTTGTTAGTCTCCAGCCGCAAAAAACATAAACGACATAATAAACGCGATAAGTCAAAATTCATATGTCTCCTCCCGTTCCCTTATTGGAAATGCGCGGTATCCGTAAGCATTTCGGTACTGTCAAGGCCAACGACAACATTGATCTGCGCCTCTACCCCGGCGACATTCTCGGCCTGCTGGGAGAAAACGGCGCCGGCAAAACGACCTTGATGAATGTGCTCTTCGGCGTCTATCACCCCGATGGCGGAAAAATTTTCATTGACGGAAAACAGGTCCATATCGGTAACTCGTCGGATGCCCTGGCGCTGGGCGTGGGGATGGTTCACCAGCATTTCCACGTGGTTCCCCGGCATACCGTCCTTGAAAACCTGATGGTGGGGCAAAAGGGGAATTTCGGCCGACTGCCCAAAGCCGCTATCCGAAAGCGCATGGACGACATTGGTCAGCGCTACGATCTGTCGCTTGATCCCGATGTCCGGGTCGAAGATCTCACCATCGGCCAGCAGCAACGGCTCGAAATCATCAAAGCGCTGATATTCGGGGCAAGAATATTGATCCTCGATGAACCAACCGCCACCCTGACACCCCATGAAACCGATGGCTTATTTGCCGCGCTTCGTGCCATGGCCGCCAAGCAGATGGGGGTTATTTTTATCACCCACAAACTCAATGAAATTCGCGCCATCACCAACAGGGTGGTCATCATGCGCCTGGGCAAAGTCATCACCAGCCTGAAAAACGATGCCCGGACCAGTCGAAAGAGACTGGCCGAACTGATGTGCGGCCAGCCCATCCATCCACCTGAAAGACCGGTAAAGACGGTTTCCGACGCAAGTCCTGTTCGACTGTCACTTAAAAATATCTGTACGACGGGCCGCGCCCGTACCCATCTGAAAGACATCAACCTCGATGTTTATGGCGGCGAAATCGTCGGTATTGCCGGTGTCTCCGGAAACGGCCAGAAAGAACTGGCGGACGTTATCGCGGGGGTTTTAAAACCGTCATCCGGTCAGATCTATATCAATAAACAGCTCCTGAAACAGATTTCACCCGGCATCGTCCAGGCACTGGGCGTGGGCCGAATCCCCGAGGATCGAACCGGCACCGGCCTGATTACAACCCTGCCGTTGTCTGACAGTATGGTGCTTCCCCGTATCAGCGAAAAAAAATTTAACCGATCCGGCTTCCTTAAACAGGGCGCCATCCGCCAATTTGTTACCCGACTGATAGAGCAATACGGTATCAAGGCCGACGGCCCCGATATCCGGACCGGCACACTCTCCGGCGGCAACCTTCAAAAAGCCCTGCTGGCCCGGGAACTTGCCTGGGATCCCCAGGTTTTGCTGGCGGCCCAGCCTACCCGGGGACTGGATGTATCGGCGGCACAATTCGTCCACCAGAAATTTATGGATCTGCGCCAGCGGGATCGGGCCCTGGTGATTATCAGTGAGAACCTGGAGGAGCTTTTTGAAATTTCAGATCGTATCGCTGTGATGTACGAAGGTCGTATTATGGATATTTTACCCGTCGAGGAGGCCACTGTCAGCCGGATCGGATTGCTGATGGCCGGTGTCAGGGAGGATGCGGCATGATCCGATTTCGCCTGGAACAACGCGACCACACGCCGGTCTGGCTCAACTTTATTTTGCCTGTTTCAGCCATCCTGGCCGCCCTGATTATTTGCGGCGGATTAATTGCGCTGGCCGGTGCGAATGTGCTCACTGCCTATGCCACGCTTTTTCTAAGCGCCGTCAGCACACGTTTCGCCCTGGTGGAAACATGGGTGAAAGCCACCCCCCTGATCTTCACCGGGCTGGCCGTGACCGTGGCGTTTCGCGCCAAATTCTGGAATATCGGGGCCGAAGGGCAATTGCTGGCCGGTGCCATGGCGGCGGCTTTCATCGGCGCCCGGCCGGGCCTTCCCGGATGGAGCCTGATTCCGGGGATGATCCTGGCCGGCGGTCTGGCCGGGGCCTTCTGGGCAGCGGTCCCTGCCTATTTGAAAACCCGGTTTAAAGTCGATGACGTGGTTACCACGCTTTTATTGAACTTCATTATCTTTTACGCGATGATGGCCCTGCTGGAAGGTCCATGGAAAGACCCGCTCAGCGGCTACCCCGATTCCCCGGATATCCGCATGGAAGCCGAATTTCCTATCCTGCTCAGGGCGACCCGGCTGCACCTTGGCGTGCTCATGGCCGTGCTGGCCACCCCCCTGGTATGGATATTGATGCGTCATACCGCATTGGGTTTCAAGATCAACGCGGTCGGGGAAAATGCCCGCGCGGCCCGCTATGCCGGCCTGAATATTACCGCGGTCATGATTATCACGGCGGTCATTTCCGGAGCACTGGCCGGCCTGGCGGGGGTCAGCGAAGTGGCGGGAATTCATTTTCAGGTCATGGCGGGGATTTCCCCGGGATATGGGTACACCGGCATCGTCATCGCCATGCTGGCCCGCCTCAATCCACTGGGTATCATTCCGGCGGCCTTCTTTTTTGCCGTTATCATTACCGGGGCCGAGGCCATGTCCCGGGCCACCGGCGTACCGGTCTTTTTAGCAGATGTTATCCAGGGAACGGCCCTGGTAACCATGCTGGTCGCCCTGCTTTTTAATCAATACCGCTTACGATGGAACCGGACGGCATGAGCGAAATCCTCGCACAAATCTTTCAAATCGGTTTTTTCACGGCCCTGATCCGCATTGCGACACCCCTGATTTTCGGCACCCTGGGCGAGTTGTTTGCCGAACGTTCCGGCGTTTTGAACCTCGGTATCGAGGGGATCATGATGCTGGCCGCCATGACCGGGTTTTCGACCACCTATTTCACCGGCAACCTGTGGCTGGGCGTTCTTACGGCTATTGCAACCGGTATGATCGCCGGGTTACTGATGGGTCTCTTGACCGTGAGCCTGGGACTGAGCCAGCACGTTTCCGGAATCGGTACCACCCTGCTATGCTCCGGGCTCTCCTTCTTTTTCTATCGGCTTATTTTCAAACAGTCCTCGTCGATCCCTAAAATCGTCGCCTTTAAAACGGTGCCCTTGCCCCTGTTAAGCAAGATACCGGTCATTGGCCCGATCTTTTTCAATCAATTTGCCCTGGTCTATATTGCCATCGCCATTGTCCCGATCAGCGCCTATATTCTTTATCATACGCCCTGGGGACTCAATCTTCGTACGGTGGGCGAAAACCCGCTTGCCGCCGATTCCGCAGGTGTAAATGTCCATCGGGTACGCTACCAGGCCCTGCTGATTTCCGGCGCGCTCATGGGGCTGGCCGGGGCTTTCCTTTCCATGGCCCAGTTTAACGCCTATACTTTCGGCGTCATCTCGGGTCGGGGCTGGGTCTGCATTGCGCTGATTGTTTTCGGCCAGTGGAGCCCGTGGAAAAGCGCGGCCGGTGCCATCCTGTTTGCCTTTATCGATGCGCTCCAGCTCCGTCTGCAGGCGAGCAGCCTGATCAACCTGCCCTACCAGATATTTTTAATGATGCCGTTCGTTCTGACCATCATCGGAATGGCGATCGTCTCGCGCAATGCGCGGGCGCCCGCCGCGTTGCTGCAGCCATTCCGCAAGGAGGAACGTTGATGATTGATCTGATAATTCGGGACGCCGCCCTGCCCGATGGCCGGAAAAACTGTGATATCGCCATTGTCAACGGACTGATCGACCAGGTGGCGCCGATGATTGACGGGACTGCGGCAAAGGAGATCGATGCCGCCGGATGCCTGGCTGCGCCGCCATTTGTCGACAGCCACTTCCACCTGGATGCCGCGCTGAGCTACGGACAGCCGCGAGTCAACCAGAGCGGCACTCTGCTCGAAGGGATTGCGTTGTGGGGTGAACTCAAACCCCGGCTGACCATCGACAACATCAAGGCCCGCGCCGAAAAATTGTGCTGGTGGGCCATCGCAAAGGGCACGCTGGCCATTCGCAGCCACGTGGATGTCAGTGATGACCGGTTACTGGCCGTAGAAGCGCTTCTCGACATCCAGCGACAATTCAAGCCCTATATCGATATCCAGCTGGTGGCGTTCCCCCAGGACGGGTACTTTCGATATGCCGGTAACCGCAGCAACCTGAAACGCGCCCTTGACATGGGAGTGGATGTGGTCGGCGGTATCCCCCATTTTGAACGATCGATGAACGACGGTACGAAATCAGTCATGGCGCTCTGCCGACTGGCAGCCGATCGGGGCCTGCGCGTGGATATGCATTGTGATGAATCCGACGACCCCCTGTCACGCCATATCGAGACCCTTGCCTTTGAAACCCGGCACCTGGGACTGGGCGGAAGGGTAACCGGGTCGCACCTGACATCCATGCACTCCATGGACAATTACTATGTATCCAGGCTTCTGCCGTTGATCCAGGAGGCCGGCGTCCATGCGGTGGCCAATCCACTGATCAATATCACACTCCAGGGACGACACGATACCTATCCCAAACGACGGGGGATGACCCGGGTCAAGGAGATGCTGGCCGCCGGCATCAATGTCTCTTTCGGGCATGATTGCGTCATGGATCCATGGTATAGCCTGGGGTCCCACGACATGCTGGAAGTGGCCCACATGGGGCTTCATGTCGGCCAGATGACCGGTACCGACGAAATGAGGCAGGCTTTTGATGCGGTTACTGCAAACGGCGCCAAAACCCTCGGCCTTGACGGGTACGGCCTGTCACCGGGATGTCATGCCGACCTGGTGATCCTGCAGGCATCTGATATTCACGAAGCACTGCGGTTAAAACCGGCGCGTCTGTACGTCATCCGCCGGGGTAAGATCATCTCTCGAACCCCTCCTGCGCTCTCGCAGGTGTTGCTGGATGGCAAAACACTTAAAGTAGATTTTCGCCATTTCCCCTGCCAAAATGGAAATGAGGGCCCGGCCGCAACCTAAATTTTGTAGATCACCCGGTCTTCGGAAATAATAATATCCACATACCGGTCATGGGATTCCATCGGCACCAGGGGCACCAGTTGTGCCTCCAGTGACAGGGCAACTTTCCGGGTGGTAATGGCAAGCTTGGGAATCAAGCGATCATAATACCCTTCGCCGGAACCGATTCGCCCCCCCTTTTCGTCAAAAGCGATGCCGGGGATAACGGCAATATCGATACATTCGATGGGAACTTCATTGCATTTTCCGGGGTCGGGCTCCAGAATACCGCGGGGTCCTTTTTTAAGATCCCTTTTGGGATCATCCACCTTTAACAAACGCATGCCGCAGGTTTCCGGATCAAACGCGGGAAGTACGATGATTTTATTGTAATGATAGGCTTGGGCCACGATATCCCGGCTTTTTACTTCTCCCGGCTTGTCGATAAAAAGCAGGACAATCCGTGACTCTAAAAAGTTGGCAAACTCAAACAGCTGCGCTTGAATTTTATGATATTTCAGCGCCAGTTCCTCCGGTGGCGTCTGGTTGATTATTTCAGCCACGTTTTCCCTGATATCTGTTTTGCTTAATTGGCCTTCTTCCATGAAGCTCTCCCGAATCAAATTTAGAATCAGCTGAGGGTCCGTATAAAATCGACCATTATCGATTCAGATGCCTGACTGGCCAGGTGCAATATCTTAAATGCGGTTTTCCTGGTTACATTTTCCTGGTTACATTTTCCTGGTTACAAATGATTGGAACAAAACCAGGTTTTAACGGGGCTTTAACCGGATCAACAGGTATGCTGCGCAGTCATTTTCACGATCCCGTTGTGCCGGTCAATATGCATTGACTAATTTCACCTTCCCTGATACTAAAACCCCGAACTGACAATACCCGAGCATGACAATAAAAGATCAATATATTTATTTGGCCGGGATATACCGGCAGTTTAGTTTACACGCAATTTAGTCTGCACTTGGATCAACCTGTTATTATAGGTATCTTTATGTTGGAAATCAAGTATATTCGCAACAATCTTCCTGTTGTTGAAAAATGCCTGGGCGAACGAAATGTGGATATTGACTTAGACGCCCTGCTATCCGCTGATGAAAAACGCCGAACGGTGATCCGGGAGCTTGAAAATCTCCGCCATCAACGAAATACCGTATCTGACGAAATTGCCGCTTTAAAAAAAGCCGGAAAAAATGCCGACGAAAAGGTGGCGGACATGCGAACCGTCTCAGCCCGTATCAAAACCCTGGATCCGGAACGTATCCAGTACGAAAATGAGATCAGAACCATCCTGATGGAGATCCCCAACATCCCCCACGAAACCGTACCGGCGGGAAATGATGAATCCGATAACACCGTGGTTAAAAAAGTCGGGGAACCTCCGGTATTTGATTTCAGTCCACTGGCGCACTGGGACACGGGCAAGGCCCTGGGGATTCTCGATTTTGACCGGGCGGCCCGGATCACCGGCGCCCGTTTTCCCCTGTATTTTGGTGCCGGTGCAAGGCTGGAAAGAGCGCTGATCAACTTCATGCTTGATATTCACACCAGAGATCACGGGTATAAAGAAGTGCTGCCGCCGTTCATCGTTAACCGGGACTCCCTGACCCATACCGGGCAGCTCCCTAAATTCTCCGAAGACCTTTTTAAACTCGAGGGCTGGGACTACTACCTGGTCCCCACGGCGGAAGTGCCGGTGACCAATATCCACCACAGCGAAACCATCCCCGAAAAAGACCTGCCCGTTTTGTATACGGCCTATACCCCCTGCTTTCGTTCCGAAGCCGGATCCTACGGAAAGGATACGCGGGGTCTGATTCGCCAGCATCAGTTTAATAAGGTGGAGCTGGTCCAGTTTGTAAAACCGGAAACATCCTACCAGCAGCTTGAACTTCTTCTGGGGCATGCCGAAACCATCTTAAAAAAACTGGAACTCCCCTATCAGGTTATCACGCTGTGCACGGGCGACCTGGGATTTTCTGCGGCTAAAACCTACGATATTGAAGTCTGGATGCCGGCCCAGGATACCTACCGGGAAATTTCCTCGTGCAGTAATTTCGAAAGTTTCCAGGCCCGACGGGGGAATATCCGTTTTAAACGGGCCAAAGAAAAGGGAACCGAGCTTGTCCATACGCTCAACGGGTCCGGACTGGCCGTGGGTCGAACGGTTGCCGCCATTCTTGAAAATTACCAGCAATCCGATGGATCGGTATTGATACCAACGGCCCTTCAGCCGTATATGGACAATCTGGAAAGGATTACCCGATGAGACCGGAAGCCTTCCCGGAAAATATCCAGCCCTACCTGGTCCCGAAACCAACCGGGCGGTTGATGTATCGGTGCCTGGATTGCCAGGCGACTTTCGATATCAAAGAGCTGCTATATACCTGTCCGGACTGTGGCCAGGTACTCCTGATTGATGATACCGATCCTGACCGGCTCAAGCACGTTTCCGGTCAAACGTGGCGTCGTATTTTTGATTATCGAAAAATGCTGACCCTGCCGGCCCTGAAAGGCATCTATCGTTACCACGAATTTCTGGGGTCGATCCTGCCGCTGGATGCCATTGTCTACCTGGGCGAGGGCCATACTCCCGTTGTCGAGGCCAGCGGCCCGCTTCAACAACGGGCCGGGGCGGCCTTCTATTTTAAAAACGACGGCCAGAATCCCAGCGCATCGTTTAAAGATCGGGGAATGGCCAGCGCGCTCAGCTATATTAACTATTTGATCCAGGAGGGGACGGTGTCAGATATCCTGGCGGTCTGTGCGTCTACCGGAGACACCTCCGCGGCCGCCGCATTGTACAGCGCGTATCTGTCACCGAAAGTCAAGTCGGCCGTTCTCCTCCCACATAAAAAAGTAACGCCCCAGCAACTCGCCCAGCCACTGGGCAATGGCGCCGCTGTTTTCGAGATTCCCGGGGTATTTGACGACTGCATGAAAGTCGTCGAAGCGCTGTCCGGTTCATACCCGGTGGCATTGCTGAACTCTAAAAATGCCTGGCGAATTCTCGGGCAGGAGTCGTATTCTTTTGAAATTGCCCAGGACTTTGAATATGACCTTACCGGCAAAGTCATCGTGGTGCCTATCGGCAATGCGGGAAATATCACGGCGGTCATGCGGGGATTTATCAAGTTTTACCAGGCGGGTATCATCGCTACGCTGCCGAAAATCGTCGGTGTCCAATCAAACCACGCCGACCCGGTCTATCGGTATTACCAGGAACCTGATCCCGCCAGACGGCAATTTGAACCGGTGACCGTTCAACCCAGCGTGGCCCAGGCCGCCATGATCGGCAATCCGGTTTCCATGCCCCGGGTCGCCCATCTGGTTGAAAGATACAATACGCTGGCCGGACAGCCCCATGTCTTTTTTGTCCGCGTGACCGAGCAGCAGATCATGGACTGGCATTTAAAGGCCAACCAGCATGGCCATATCGCCTGTACCCATGGCGGTGAATGCCTGGCCGGTCTGAGAGAGGCGTGCCGGCTGAAATATGTAAGCGAAGACGACGTGGCTGTTCTGGATGCCACGGCTCATCCGATTAAATTTTCCGGCTTCCAGAATATGTATTTTGAACGATCCTTCCCTGACGCATACGAGGTCTCTCCGGACCAGCGCCTGATTAATCATCCGATCCTGGTTCAACCGGAAGGGCCGGTACCGACAGAGGGAAAACCACTTTCGGAAACGGAGTTGCCCCGATTTGTGGCCACCGTGTCCGAATTCATTGCCAATGCGCTCAAGTTGCACAGGAAATCAGCCTCATGAAACAACACGCTTATTTAAAGATTGTTTTGGCATGCGCCTTAATGTTTTTCGGCATTTCCGTGATTTCTCCCGTGAATGCCGCCCTCTGGAATAAGCGATATGTGGTAAAAAGCGACCAGGGAAAGGATTTTCTCTGTGATCCTTATGTGGTTCAGGAAAACGATTGGATTTACAAAATTTTCAGGCAAAAGGGAGAAATATCCGAACAGAATTTTTTCAGGTTTCTTGATATTTTTAAACGACTCAATTCGGATATCAGCGATATCAACCGGATTTACCCCGGGGATATTATCCTGATCCCGCTGAAAACCATCACGCAGGATACCCTGCCCATCCCCCCTGCAAAAACCGTAACCATTCCATTTGCCTCCATCTCCAATCGTCCGGCAGACACCGTGGTAATCCGCAAGGGAGATAGCGTCTCCAGGCTGCTTTCCCGACGTTTTGGAAATCCAAAATCCGCGAAATACCGGGAAGGGCTCCGCCGCTTTAAGGAGCTCAACCCGGAAATTACCAATTTGAACCTGCTGATTGTCGGCCAAGAGGTGCGTTTACCGACCATTTTACCGGCGCCGGAAACGACTGAGACGTCGCCACCTGCCGCACCTAAAAACCAGGTATCAGCAGTTACCGCTGCAGCCAATCCGCCAATGGCCGGCATGCCCGCTGTCACGGCCACTTCGCTCGCCCAGGTGGCTGAAATGCTAGATGCCGAGCTCTTTGACCGGGGCAACTACCATTTCCCCGGAGAGAACAACGGGGGCCACTACCTGGATCTGAACCTATTTCCTGTCATGCGGTTGAAAGACCAGACACGAATCCTTTTTATCCGGCCGTTTTCTCAGTTGTCGTCGTCGGATCTTGATGTAGTCAAATCCTACTGGAAAAACCTCCGGATTGTCCGCATCCCCGCGCCTCCGGTGTCTGCTTATCAATTCATCGATAAAATTTTTCTTGCCTTGAATCTCAATCAGCGTTCCCCGGGAAAAACGACCTTTGCAGACGGAGATACAAGGGTTCACATAAAAGCCAAGTGGTCCCTCAGAACCGCGCAGACAGGCGGAAAGCCCGACGAGTCTCTTTGCGTAACGCCTGTTGAAAAGGGCACAAAGCCGTTTCCCGAAACGATATTCAATTACCTTGCACGCCATCATATCACCTATTGGGAAATCCAGCCCGATGGAAAACTGACCGGAACCAGCAGCCAGAGCAACTCATCTGTGGATATGGAAAATCCGCCACTGATCATGGCGATCGATCCCAAATATTTTGTGCGTGAGGTGGCTTCAGCGCTAGGATGGACATTTCAGGACCAGGTGGAGATCAGTTTCCCTTATGCCGGTGTCCAGGTCGATGCCGTTTCCAGCATGGTATCTGCGGGGCCGGCCCGATCCTGCCTGGTGGATTTCGGTAATTTTGCCGGCGACAGTATCTCGGCCATCAAAGCGACCGGACTGAAGGTTGTCTCACTATCGAACAGCTTTGACCCTTTCGGTTTGCTGCACCGCCTTTTGGACACCTTATCAATCGCGTATACCGACAAACCGACTGTGGCCGTCAGAAATCAAAATGATGGCCGGGGCGTTTTTTTTACCTATCCCGGTGTGATGGTAGATCTCGCCGACGGAAAAGCGTTGTTTACCACGGCCATCGTTCCGCTTGAACAACAGCAATTCCTCTATACACGGGGAATCCAGGCAATACGAATCACCCGCTAACCAACTAAATCCAAGAAAGAATCGGATAGAGGAGACTCCCATGCAATATTGGCCAAATCGATGGATACCGGTTATGCTTGCCCTGATAATACTGGCGGGCTGTGCCGGCAACCTTGAGCAAAGAAAAAAACAAAGCCAGGCGGCGCGTGATGTCGGCGAATCATACCTGATCCAGGGAAACTATACCCCCGCTCTCAGGGAATTGATTAAAGCCGAAAAAATATACCCGGATGACCCGATCCTGCAAAACTTTCTTGGATTGGCATACCGGGGCAAAGAACATTTTGAAGAAGCGGCAAGCCACTTTAAAAAAGCGGTTGAATTGGAACCGGACTATGCCCCCGCGCTTAATAATCTGGGTGAAATCTACCTTATCCAGAAAAAATGGGACGAAGCCATCAAGATTTTCAAAGAGCTCTCTTCAAATATTCTTTATTCAACACCCCATTTTGCCGATCTCAATCTGGGGTGGGCCTATTATAATAAGCATGACTACATTACCTCAGCCGTTTATTACAAGAAAGTAATCAAGCATTATCTGGATGGATTCAGTAAAGATATTGTATACATCAAGGCGCTTCGCGGGTTGGGAAAAATCTACATGGCTTCCGGTAACCTGGTCAAGGCTGACAAAATCATGGAAGACGCCCTGCGTCAGGCGCCCGAATTCCCGCCGCTGCTGCTGGATGTCGCCAAACTCAGAAGCGCGCTGGGTAAAAGAGATGCGGCCATCGCCGCCTATCACAAAGTAATTCAAGTGGCCCCCGGAAGTGATCTGGCAGTTGAAGCGGTAAAAGCGTTATCGGCACTTACCCCGGGGAATTAGGATGTTTTTCGACAGGCGTTAATGGCTGCCGCCGCATTTAAAAAGAGAAACTTACGCAGACACCGCCACTATGGGTATCCATCCCCTTTATCAGACGGACAGAAAAGCGGCGTTTCAGGTCCAGAATAAATGATTTGGCGCTGCGCCGATTATATTTGTGTGCACTGCTGACGGCGCTGTAGATATTTCCCGTGTAAAAATTGATCCCCACGATGCTGAGTAACCCGCCCAACACCGGCTGATCATTGTCAAACGCCTCGTAAGCCGCCCAGAAAGAAGCCGTATTCAGAAAGAACGCGACCAGCGCATCCTGGTTCCTGTGGGTATAAAGATGTCCCGCTCCCGGGACCAGCGCCAGCAGTCCTGCCAGGCGGGCATTTTTGTAAGAAATTTTATCGGTATGCGAAAGGGCCGAGGTCAGCTTCTCAATCGAATATCGGCTGCGGCCGTGCGGCGAGATGGTTTGAAGCCAGTCACGGGCTTCCGGCCATCGGGCGGTTTCAATAAATATCCACGCACCCAGATAGCGGGCCTCATCACGGATCGTGGCAGCGGGAGCGGCTGATAATAAATTATGAAGCGTAATCAACGCCTGATCGAAATTATTCAACGCGACCTGGCACCGGCTGAGAAGCAGATAGGCTTGCGCCACATCCCGATCCGGTTCTTCATTGATGGCGCTGTTGCAGGCGGCAGTCGCCTCCTGGTATTGCCCCCCTGAATAATATGCCCGAGCGGCCTGAAGCCGCGCATCAAAAGCCCGCAAATGATCTGGAAATAAAAAAACAAACCGTTCAAACTCAGCGGCGGCCCGGGTAAACCGCCGGGCATCATACAAAGACTGCGCAAAGGCGTATTGGCGGTCAGGATCAATTGGAAATGGCCTTTTCAGCCATTCATCCGCATGGCTCGATCGGGGGAACATCCCTGTCAGGATACCGATAATCAGGAGACCGCACAGGGATACGTTTCGGATAAAGCGGGATCGGTTTTGCTTAAGGCGATTGCGCCTGGTAATCATAGCACCGGCCCGGGTCATTGCGTCACACGGACAATCTCTTCGATCGTCGATACCCCGGCCAGTACTTTTTGAATCCCGTCTTCACGCAGAGTGGTCATTCCCCATTTGAGGGCCTCCTCGTTGATCTGGAAAGCATCGTGATTTTCGAGGATCAGTTTTTTGATTCCATGGCCCAGCAGCATGAATTCAAAGATGGCAACACGCCCCAGGTAGCCGGTTTGAAAGCATTTCGCGCATCCCACGGCTTTGTACAGCTGCTTGCCACGAACCTGCTCCGCCGCCGCTCCCAGAAGTTTGAGGGTGGCTTCGTCCGGCTGGTAGGGCTGTTTGCAATCTTCACACAACACCCGAATCAACCGCTGGGCGGCCACAGCGTTGACTGATGATGCGATTAAAAACGGCTCCGTGCCGATATCCACCAGCCGGGTAATGGCACTGGCCGCATCGTTGGTGTGGAGCGTTGAAAAAACCATGTGACCGGTTAAGGCAGACTGCACGGCGATTTCAGCGGTTTCCTGATCCCTTATTTCTCCGACCAGAATCACGTCCGGATCCTGACGTACAATCGATCGCAATCCCCTTGCAAAAGTTAAATCAATCTTCGTATTCACCTGAATCTGATTGATACCGTCGAGCTGATATTCCACCGGGTCTTCGATGGTAATAATATTGATGTCGGATCGGTTGATGGATGACAAAATGGCATACAGGGTTGTTGTTTTGCCACTCCCGGTAGGCCCGGTGATGAGAAAAATACCATGGGGCATCTGCATTATTTTTTTCAGAACCGCCAGTGCATCCGGGGACAATCCCAACTCGTTAAGATCAAATACCGAGCCCGATTTATTAAGCAGTCTCAAAACAACCCGTTCACCGAAAACCGTGGGAATCGTCGACACCCGGATATCAATTTCCTGATTCCCGATCTTCACATCAATACGGCTGTCCTGGGGCAGACGCTTTTCGGCAATGTTCATCTTGGCCATGACCTTGATTCGACCGATCAGGGCCGACTGTATCCACTTGGGCGGCGTGAGCATATCATAAAGAATCCCGTCCACCCGGTGCCGGACCTTGAAACTATCCGCATAGGGCTCCACATGAATATCGCTCGCTTTGGCTTTCACCGCCTGGGAAATGATATGGTTGACCAGCTTAATGATCGGTGCGTCCGAAGTATCATCCAGGAGATCCGCCGTCTGTTCGATTTCACTGAGGATACTCGAGCTTTCTTCTTCCATGTCCTGGACCAGCTGCTGAGCAGAACCGCGACTCATGTCATAGGTCCGGTTCACGGCCGATAAAATGGCCGACCGGGTCGATAATACCATTTTAAAGCGATCCAGCTTGAGCAGCCGTACCAGGTCATCGATGGGGTGGACCTGGGCCGGGTTGTAAATCACGACGATGAAATCGGCCGGTGCTTCTTCACCATCTGCGGGCGGCTCACCACCATTTTTTTCTGAAGGGAGTACGCCCAGGGGAAAGATAACATGCTTTTTCAAAAATCCGATGGGGATCAGATCGGTAAATTCTTCAGTGGCGGCCCCCTCGGGCAGTTCCGGCCAGAACGGGATGCCAAACTGGACACTTCGCGCCGTCAACAGCTCAGTTTCGGTAATAATGCCCTTTTTGACGAGCTCCGCCCCGATGTCTCCGTCAGGATCCAGGTCATCCTGTCGGATCTCAGCCAGGGCATCTTCGGAAACGCCGGCAACCTCTTCTATAACCTCTGTGAATGTTTTCCGCATGATGAACTAAAACCGATCTTCGAATATCACTTCATCAGGCGGCGAAGTGGGTTTATCGATATGCGGTGGTTCTTGATACAATTTAATGTTGCCATCCTTGACCGTGTCGATTTCAGTCCGTTTTTTCTGGTATATTGCGTCTGCCTCGGCCGGCGACTGGACCACGTGGGGGGTTAAAAATACATATAAATTGGTCTTTTCTCGGGAGTTTGACCGGGACTTGAACAACCATCCGGCGCCGGGGATGCTGCCCAGACAGGGTATTTTGTCTGTCGACGTGGTAAACCCTTCGTCAATGAGCCCACCGATGACCACCGTGTTTTTATCGTGCACAATCACCGTTGTATCGACGGTTCTCTTAAGCGTCGTGGGCCGGGTGGAAGAGACGGCCGTCCCTCCGGAAAGGTCCTCCAGCTTGGTCACTTCCTGAAAAATTTTAAGCCGGACCGCCCGATCCTTGCTGATATGAGGTGTGATTTTCAATGTAATCCCGACATCTCGATATTCAAACGTATTAAAAGATTCCGTCTGGGAAGAACCGGATTTGGTCTGGTAGGGGACATTTTTACCTACCGAGATAGTCGCCTCTTCATTATCGGTGGTCATGAGTTGGGGTGTTGACAAAATGTGTACATCACGATCATGCCTGAAAGCGTTGATCAAGGCAGAGATTCCGGGGAACTTAATCCCTCCAATTTCCAATAACTCGCTGAAAATGCCAAGAGAAAACCCCGGGGGGAAAATACCGGCGCCAGCCGCAGGTGGTGCAACCAGCCCGAGAATATTCCGATAATCGTTGCCACCGCCAAAACCGCCGCCCGCACCGGCTCGCCGGTTATTGATATCCACCTCGTTGGCCACGAGCCATTGAGCGCCAAGATTGAAATCTTTATCGACATTCACTTCCATGATCAGCACTTCAATAAAGACCATGGCCCGGGGAATATCCAACTTCCGGATTATCTCTTCAAGCACTGGAAAATCATCCTTTTCCGCCATGATCACCAGGCTGTTGGTCGCCTTGTCGGGCATGATCCGGACGTTTCGGGACAATAGGACCGCCGTCTTTTTCCCGGGCTTCTTGGCACCCTTTTTCTGGGCGGTGGGAACCTCCTGAAGTACCTTGGCCAGCTCCTCGGCGGTGGCGTTTTCAAGATAATAGACCCGGATCTTCTCACTGCCGCGGGGCATTTTTTTGTCCAGCATGCGGATCAGCTCTTTCGTCCGGGCAAGATCATTTTTGCTGGCCAGCATGATGATCGTGTTGGTCCGTTCATCGGCAATAAACCGTTCCGGCTGCACCGCCTGGCCCTTTTTGCCGGCCTGGCGTGCCGGACGAAAAACCGATGACAGCAGTTTAACCAGTTTGCCGGCATCCGCGTATTCAAGGGTAACCACATCGATTTCCTGGCCGACCCCGGGTTTATCAACAGCCTCAATGATTCGCATCAATCGTTGAATATTGGATTGGACTTCGGTGATAATCAACGTATTTGTTTTTGTATAGGCAAGTACCACGCTGCTTTTTGATACCAATGGGGACAACAGCTGCCGCATTTCGGTGGCGGCAGCATACTTCAGGGGGATCAACTGGGTAACCACCTGGTCCATCGGATCGGCCTTGGCCGCTTCCAGCAGCGTAATGATATCTTTTGATTTGGCATCAACGGCAGGGACAATTTTTATCATCTCGCCGGACTGAATCGTCGTAAAGCCGTGAAGTTCAAGCACCGACTGAAAAACCTGGTAGGCTTCATCAACAGAGATACGGCCCGGCGAATTAATCGTTACCCTGCCCTTGACCCGTTGGTCAACGATAAAATTTTTATCCGTTAATTCGCTGATAAATTTGATAAAGACATTAATGTCCACATCCGTGAAATCAATGGAGACATATTGTTCATCTGCCTGAGCCGAAACCGCCGGGACGGTATCAATAAATAATATCAGGCCGAAAGAGATAACCGCAGCTGCCCACAGGATCCGGGTGATTGAATATCGCTTCATTTATCCTCAACTCTGTATTGAATAGTTTGCTCGACCCCTCTTCGGCGAATCTGAAGATTTACATTGCTGGCTGTTTTCAGACTTGAATAAAACGCCAACGCATCGTCAACCGATTGAATCGGTTTTCCGTTAACGCCGGTAACAATATCTCCATTTTCAAAACCGATGTCAGTGAAAAGTGAGCCCGGCCGAACACCGGTAAGCTTTAAGCCATCCGGCTGCCCGTTGGTAAAATGGGGCCGGATACGCACATGTTTCATTAATTCATTTACATTCTTAATGGCGTCCTGGATCCGGGCCCGCTGTATAACCACTTCTTCCCCGACAGCCGGGCCGGCCGGAGCCGGTGGGGCCTTGGCGCGCGCAGCCCGGGTGGGAGGAGGTATACCGGCCCGCATTTTTTGGGTCGGTATTTCGATCTTTAAAATTTCTTTTTTCCCATCAACCTCCAGCACGACCTTTTCCCGTAAAATCATTTTGACACTGGCCGTCTGGATCATATCGCCGATCGTGTAGAGATGCTGCTTCCGGGTAGCCGTCTCTTCAATCACGGCAAACGACTGCCCGGCCGCACCGGTTACCGTTCCCCACAGCCTTAACCCCAGTTTGGTTTTTTTCAGGCTGCTGACATCCACCTTCTTTTCTTTTTTCTGGGATGGCAGCGGTTTGGCCGAAGCCAGCTTGAATAGATCCCGATCGACAATCGCATGGTATTCCTGAAAAGACCGGGGCATTTTTTTGCCCGTCGGGTTTTGTATAACGGAAGATTGTTCGGCCACCGGCGGCGCCATCACCGGCACTTCCAGCTTTTCACCCAGCACCCGGTAGAGAATAAAAACCCCCAGATACGCAATGAGCGAAATCAAAACCAGATGGATGATCGTAAAATAGCGGGCCATGTTTTTAAACCGTAAAGGCTCCTTATTTTAACCCGACCAGCGGGTTGCCAACCGTACCTGATACCGATACCGGTATCCCGGTATTTAACAGCTGTTTTCCGGGCCACAAAGGCGCGGGAATTTTTTTCTTCAGCCGGGCCATAAATTCGGCCTGGAGGCGAATCTTTCCTGTTATATTTAACCGGCTCTCCTTCATGGGGCTGCGCAACGCCACCTCGCCTTCGAAGGTGGCATTGACCTGTGGCCCCGTCAGTTTGAGAAGCCGGATACCCGCAGTATTGCCCAGAATATCCGCCTTCAATTCAATTTTCGTAAACCGGACGGTCTTGACATCAAATAAGGCGTTGGCCAGCTGAATCGTACACTCCGAAAATACCAGGTCAAGCATTCCCTGGCCAGGCTGGGAAGGACGGCTGGCAAAACGGAGACTTCCCTCCGCCTTACCGGCAATACTGACCCCGGACACCGACTTCAAGCCGTTGATACCATCCAGCTCAATTCCAGCCAGATCGATACGGATAATGGTTGGGCTTTTGGCAGATGCGCCGCCACTCAAAATTTTACCGGAAAAGCGTCCGTGGTGGGCACGCCCATTAAACACGGCCATTGTCCCCCGGCCCTTGACGACAGCCAGCCCCGGCCGGATTCGAGCTGAAGAGACGTTAAACAGTGATTGCTGTTGATAATATAGCGTTGTATTTTTTATCTTTACATACGGTGGATAGTACAACCCTAAATCACCAATGGTCAACCGGAGATCCGGATTTACCCGAAATACCTGATAATCTATATACTTTTCAATTTTCTCTTTCGGAAAAAGAAAAAATAAAAAAAATACGGTGACGAGCACGGAAAATAATGTATAAAATATTATTTTTTTCACAATAACTCAATAACTTATAATCGATTAACTGATCATCTGGCCGTTAAAACAACCGGATGAGCCGATTTTCAATGACGGTTCTTATCAGTATCAGGCTTATAAATCCTGTTAAGTTCCAAACCACCGCCGCCGGCTTTGGATTACCCAACGGTTTCGATAAGCAGCGTCACATCCAGGTAGCCGCCCTTTTTTCTGGATGCGGTTGAAATGCTGGAGCGTTTGATAAAAACCTGTTTACCGGATGTTTCTACCATATACAGATATTGCGCAAGTTGTTGCATTGTAATATTGGAAAATTTCATTTCCACCACATCAATTTTATACGGAATCCCTTTTCTTTCAATGGTTGAGGGCTTCATGTATGTCAAATGATCTTTGATTTTAACTTTGTCGGAGACATCATTTAAGAAGGCAAACAGTGAAAATCCCTTCCCCCGCTTTTCTATCCGGCTCCGCGAATGGTCACTTAATTGTTTAAGATTACGATATTCGGCCTTCAATGCCCGCATTTCACTGAGGGCCACTTTTTTGGCTTCAATCTGACGATTCCACCTTTTATGCGATTCCAGGTAGGGGAATACCCCCCAGTGAAACAGAACAAATAGACCAATCATGGCACCCGCGGCCCAGACGGCAAACTTTTCGCGTTTATTTAGTTGAATGGCCATTGGTTCCTTTGGACAGGCACATTACCACCCGATCAGACATTCTGATGGACCGCGCCTTTGGAAAAAACAAGTTTAATCTTGAAATCCACCTGCCGGCCCGATTTACTCTGGTTGGCCGAGCTGATAATCGCCGCATCAACCCAGTCGGCTTTCTCCAGAAGCGCCCGGATATCATTCACCATTTTAAATTGCCCCGCATGACCCGACAATATCATGTTTTCCACGCCAAAACTCATCCCGGTCAGGGTAACATCTATCGATTTAGGTATCAATCGACTGATATCATTTAACATATCTATCATCAACACATCCCTGTTCACCCCTGCTATCGGCGTGCTTTTCTTTTTTTCTTCCTGGATTTTCACCCGCATCTGCTGAAGCGGATCCACAATCCGGTGCACTTCAGGAAATGTGGATGAAAACACGGCAACAATCTGCTGGTCCAGACGGTTGAGATTTTTTCGCGTATAGTATCCATCGATCACCAGTGACAAGACGCCAAGCATCAGCACAACCCCTGCAAGAATAGCGACCTTAAGGAGCGGTGCTTGCCATTCGGCGAGGAAAAGCCGTTTTCCATATTCTCCCCGCCGGAAATTAAACGTTTTAACATTGCGTATGCGGGCAAGGCAGAGCGCCAGCGCATTGTTCATCCGCTGGGGATGCCAGGTGGCGGTATCCGGGTGAACCGGCATCCCGGCGGCGGCAGCCAGATCAACGATCTCCACCTGATATCCATTATTCTCTTTCAGATCTATAATGGTATCATTTTGGCTGCTTGTTTCCACCTGGTTCAAATAAACAGTTTCAGGGTCAAATTCGAGGTTAAACCGTTCTTCAAATGCCAGAATGGTCTGGTTTAAATAGGCACCGATCATACCGGTATCAGATCTTTCGCCAGATGGGAGCCGAAACGTACGCGCCATACCGATCTGTCCGGCAAGCAGAAGATAAATGTCGCAGGTCCTCTTTCCCATTGACACCAGGGCTGTCTGCGCGGCAAGATCGATGACTTTAGACAGGCACCCGGCAAGTACGCTCGATCCTGCGGTAATTAAATCCGGATCGATTTTGGCTTCTTTCAATACATCCAGGCATGTTTGAAGGTGGACGATTTCCACCCCGGATACCACCAGGTGGCTTTCATTTCCGGGCTCAATGGTTGCCGCCACCTTGAAATCAAAGGTGAAGCCTTCTATAGGCTGGGCCAGTGACGGTTCCAGCTCGTAGGGCAAAATCTGCCGGATTTTACCCCGCCCCTTGATGGGTACGGTCACGTTGCGATAGACAATCCAGTCGGAGGGTAATGCTACCTGGCAGAAAACATCTCTCGTATCTACCCGCTCCACGATTTCCGAAACGGCTACCGACAATTGATCCTTGAATTCGCCCTGCCCGGTGAGTGGCACCTCGAAATGGGCTTCAACCCGTTGCGTTTTAAGCCCCGTATGTACAACAACGACAAAAATGCCGTGGTTTCGAATATCAAGCCCTAAAATACGGCTGCTCACTTAGGTCACCTGCCCCAATAATGATAAAAAAATCCCAGAATCACATATAAGCCGCTGTGAGAAAATCGTAAAATTATTCATCTTTCTCAACTATTTCGGGTTGTGGCGAGTTTTGCCATTGACTGATTACCCGGCAGCGCCATTGACCGGTTTTCTTGTCTTTAACCCGCTGAACAATGGCCGTTAACCGGGTGACCAGTTTCCCCCGCTCCGCCCGCGCTTCAAGGCGAAAAAAATCGCTTCGGGTGGTCAACAGCGCGGCATCAATCGTCACATCCCGCATACCCGGTACCTGCTTATACCATGTCGGGCTGGAAATATCATGGATGAATTCTCCCTCGCCGGTTGCATCCCGATATTCAACGATTGCCGTCGCCAGTTCAAAAAATTCTGCTGGCAGCAGGGCGGCTACCACCGGCAACTCGGCCGTATTAATATTAATTTTACCTTCGAATGTCCAGCCAATCCCTTTTTCGTTCTTCTTTGTGGCCGTCATGCCGTAAACCGTTAAATAATGGGCAAACCCAACGGCTTTACCGGCCCCGTAAAACAGCTCGGGGGTAATCCCTTTCACCAGCATTAGTTCGTACAGATGTTTAAATGGCCCGTTTCTGCTGGAATAGGGTGGATCCAGGCCCTGATAATAGGCCGATTCGGCCCCGCTGAGCCCCGTGATGGCATCATCATCACCCCGGTCAAGCCAGTCTTTGATGGGATCGATAATGGCGGGTGGCTCAAGATTCTCGAACTGTTCGACTCCCGACGACAAACCCCTTAGAAAACGGATCCATAATCGATGCTGGGCCGGGTTAAAGTGACGCCCTTTGGGATATTTCACCAACGCATTGACCTGGATTCGTCCCAGTTCGTCATCGATGGTCAAACCAAGCTTACTGTCTTTAAAGTCTAAAACTTCCAGTGCACTTTTAACATATTCCGGGTCCGCCCAGTTTTCCTGGATGGAATCTATCCTGGACTCCATTTTATCTACAACCAGGATGGCCATGCCGGTATGAATAACCGCATCCGCCATATGATAAAGTGCGGTCCGGTCACCGATGAGCCTTCCGGTGACAGCATCCGTCCGCATTTTACGGTTCAACAACAATGCCACACTGATCAGCAGCGTCATGACGGTCAGCGTTACCAACAGGGCAACGCCCCGATTGTTATGGATAAAGTTAGACGCCATTTTCGATCTTCTCCCGCCGAACAGGCAGGTTCACCCGTGTCTTGAAAATTTGTGTGCTCTCCCCATCGCCCAGCTCCAGGCGAATTTCAACTGCCGCCGGCGTGGCGTACTTTACCGATTCAGATTCTGAATTCCATTCCTCGTGGGGTTCTCCGTCGCTGTCATAAAATGTAAAGGACAACGCATGAACATGGGTACAGAGCACCGGATCCATCGGATCTTCCTCGAACCGGCCATACGGAAACAGGCGATCCGAGCGGAAAAGCCGGTGCATCCCGTTTTCATCGGATTGCACATAATAGACAATCCGGGCAATGCCAAAAGACCGGCTGGGCCGAATCGGCAGATGTGCAAGAGAAGTAAATTGAAGCCGGGTATAAAAGAGATTGTCTACCGAATCATCTTCACCAGCCACCCGGTAGGGATCCGGATCACTGTTGATACCGGGGGGTTGGTATTCAGGTGACTGCACCACCCACACGGCCAGCAGATCACGTGTGATGCGATCAATACAGTTTCGCCCCATTTCGACCAGATACCGGTCTTTTGAAACCCGCTCGATCTGTTCTGCCGTACCTCGATAGGAGCCAAAGACAGTGGTGATGATGATCGCAAAAATGAACATGGCGATGAGAATTTCGATCATCGTAAATCCCGATCGACCTGATAACGTATTCTTCCCATTGGGAAGAATAAAAAAAGAGGGCGTCTTAATTTCCATTATCCTGATTTCGTTTAATCATCATCTATATACCCGATTTCGCCGGCAAGCCGGTTCGACCCGCCTACCCTGCCATCAGGATTTGACCCAGCGATAGGTCCGCATCGTATAGTGGAATGCATCACCCGCATCAGAAATGGTAATATCAATTTTCATCAACTGGATGGGAACCTTTTCCGCCAGGTCCGATTCAACCGGCTCAACTGCAAATTCCCAGCGCATTCCCGGGAAATCCTCCCCAAAATCCCCACTCCCGCTTTCTAACGATTCCCCGGCCCCCGACGTCATTTCAGATAGCGTCTGCTGAGCTAAAAACGGGGCCCTGCTGTAAAACCGGGTTTCCAGAGCCAGGGACAACGACTGGGCATGGAGCTGATAAACACTGACCAGAACCGTTGTAATCACGGCCAGTGCCACCATGACTTCGAGCAGGGTAAACCCGTTGATCAAGGGCAACAGGTTCGATTGATTATGAATACTTTCCTTTTTTTTCGGCATATTACCGGTCTTCAAATTCCTGGTACCCGTCAACTATAACCGGGGATGATAAAAACGGTTCGATAATGAAGGACAATGTATCCTGATCTTCCGTTCTCATGTGGATAATGGCCGGATCGGCCCACCCCTGAGGGTAAAAATGAATGTCAACTACATCAGCGGTCTGCCTTTTCCCGTTGGCCAGCACGACACCGGTCAATTGAATGGCATCGGATAAATGGTATACGTCTGGCTCGGCCTTTCCCCCCGCTTCGTCCGGCCCGGCCGCATGGGAGGTCCACAGGCTGTTTCCACTGATGCCGACATGAAGTGTGTACGTTTGCTGGTCTCGCAGGGCGCGATATCGCAGATCGGGTACTTTTACCAACAGCCAGCGGGATGGTTTTTTGATGGGGTCAAACTGAAATACATCCTGAAACCGCGGAACCGCAAACGCCAGCATGATGCTGATCAACGCGAGAACAACGATGATCTCGATCAGGGTAAAGCCATCAGGTCCGCCAGTGGTCAGATGGGCATTTTGCCGGCTGCCGGTATACCGGCAGCCCTTTCGACAGGTACCCATTATACGGTTATCATTCAAGTTCCCAGCTGTTGATATCCTTATTTTCGCCTTCGCCGCCGGGAACACCATCCGCACCATAACTGATAATATCATACTCACCATGGGCACCCGGGCTTAAATACACAAATGCATTATTCCACGGATCCAGGGGAACCCGGCCCTTTTCCAGGTAACCGCCCTCACGCCAGGTGCCGTGCTGGTTCCCGGCTTCGGGTTTCTGGACCAACGCCTCTAGGCCCTGTTCCGTATCCGGGTATCGGCCACTGTCCAGTTTGTATAATTTCAGGGCGGTTTCAAGACTCTCTATCTGAATTTTGGCCTTGGTCTGTTTGGCCTGGCCGGGACGCTCCATAATTCTGGGAACAACCAAACCGGCCAATATCCCCAGAATAATCACCACAACCATCAATTCGATGAGCGTAAATCCGTCTTCATCTCCAAGCTTGAGTTTCATATATCTCTTTATATTTTCTATCATTTATCCCCCATTCATCTAAGGTACAATGATCTATCCCACCAGCTCGTTCATCTCAAAAATCGGCAGACAGATGGACAACACAATAAAGCCGACGATCACGGCCATGACCAGAATCATCAGTGGCTCCAAAAGAGATGCCATGGTGGTTACCTGCGCTTCGGTTTCGCTTTCAAATACATCCGCCACCTTGTTCAGCATCGTTTCCAGCTCACCACTCTGTTCCCCTAACGTCACCATCTGGATAAAAAGATTTGGAAAGACAGAATGCTGACCGAGGGAAGCACCCAGAGAATGCCCCTTACCTACTTCCACTGCGGCTTCGGTGATGGCGTCTGAAATAATCACATTTCCGGCAATATTTTTTACGATTTCAAGTGCCTGCAACATCGGGACACCATTTTCCTGGAGCGATCCAAGGGTTCTTGAAAATCGGGCCACCGCCAGTTTCCGGACCAGGGTGCCGACCAGGGGCAACCTGAGCTTAAGTCGATCGATAACCACTCTTCCCGACGCGGTTCTGCTGAAAAGATAATATGCAACCACAAAAATCCCCATCACAAGAAAAAGTCCCCACCACCACCGTTCGAGAAAATCGCTGATTGCCATCAGCATCTGTGTGGGAGCCGGCAATGATTTATTCATATCGGTAAAGATCGAGGTAATGCTCGGAACAATAAATGCGAGTAATAAAAACAGGACGACCGTACCGATAACGGCCATGAGTACGGGATACGCCAGGGCAGATTGAATTTTCATCTTCAACGCCTGCCGTCGTTCCATCATATCCGCGAGTCGGTCCAGGACAACCTCCAGGGTTCCGGTTGACTCCCCGGCCCGAACCATGTTGATATACAAGGATGAAAATGTTCCGGGAAACAAATTCAATGCACTGGCAAAGCTGTTTCCCTCGACCACATTGTCTTTAATTTTAGCCAGATGACTTTTTAATCCCTGGGAACGAGACTGGGGAAGCATGGCATCGATGGCGGTTACCAGTGGAAATCCGGCCCCCACCAAAGTAGCGAGTTGCCGGGTCATCATCGTTACTTCCGCCGGGCGGATACGCCCAAACAGTTTTTTGGGTATCCAGCGCCGGGGAGATTTTTTCAACGTTGCGGTTTCATGCACTTCCCGGACAGATGTGGGAAAAATACCGGAGGAACGCAGCTTTTGCCGAGCCATTACCGGGCTTTCGGCATCCACTACGCCAGTCGTATTTTTCCCCAGTCGGGTCAGTGCGGCGTATTCATAAACAGGCATATAGAATCTGTACCAGAGTTGTGCTGTCGATACAAGTTTCTTTCAATCCGGGTAAATTTCTTTCCAGACTATCAAATATTTAAAATAAGCATTGCTTTATCCCTGCCAAGTAAAAAAATTTATGGAAGGAACATATAAAAACAGTTGACACTATCCTAAAACCTTATGTATACACTGGGATACATAAATGAATAATTAAAATTTTGATTTATTAATGTCCTTTATGTAATCAATATGAAATATATTTTACGCTCAGGAAAAAAGGAGCAACGCCATGTTTAAAAATGCGAGTTATCGCCTCGGCTCAGTGATGCTTATTATTGCATTTATTTTTTTGGTTGGGTGTGGGGGGTCAGAGTCTGGACTGGATGGTGATGCTTCAATCGCAGTGGAGATGACAGCCCATGACAGTGGGGATGCTGGATCCGACCCGACCCTTACCATTGACACGATTCAGGGGACATGTGGAACCGAAGATACGCCGCCTGCTGACAATCCACCTTCTTCTGAAGATCCAGCGCCTGCTGAAACAACAGGCCCGAACCAGATTTACACCGATAAGATCACGCCCGAACCGTTTTTTGATGCTTTTGGACAAGCAACTTTTACTTATACTTTTTATTGTCCAACATGCCCACCAGGCGCAGATGAAACTTATATCATTAACAGTTATACCGTTGAGTATATCCCCCGCAAAAGTCCGGATGGCCATGGCGGTTTCTTTTTACCACCCAAGCTGGTGAATCTTGACCAACATATTTTAAGCCAGATTGTTCTGACAAAAGACTTTACGACGGCGGAAAGAACGGTCATTTTAGTACCTGTCAATACCAAAGCGGAATATGTAAATAAAACCATTGCAGCGGGTACGCCGATTCAATCAATCTATAGCATTCGTGCTAATTTTTATGGAAAGAACCGTGCGGGCAACCCATTCACCCTGACGAGCACACTGGATGTTTTTTTTGGCAACTATGATAAATGCCCGGCCACAGGTGGTGGTGGAGGTGGTGGTGGATGATTTTTCTAATAGCCTGCTGTATTAGGTCAGGATGAATAGATAAACAACTATCGATTCTATTTACAGAGGCGGCCCTATGCGGGTACTTGCGTAGGCCTTTGGATCTATAAGATATATGTTGGGAACCAGTTCAGAGCAGATACATTTTAAAACAATAGCGTTAAGATAGATAATAATAATAATAATAGGAAAAACCCAAACAATTTAATCGACTCAATGCGCTCCCGATGTTTTCTGTCTATCACTTCCTCTTCAAACATAAGATGCGCGCCGTTGGTTATGGTCTAATCTTACCGATTTAACAAGTTGACGTTTACAAGTGACTTCACTGGCAGTCTTAGAGTACGTTATTTACGCTAATAACCGAATCGCGGAGGCAGTGATTTGCCCATATTCCACCCATGTATAGCGAAGAGGCATCATCTTCAGCATCCAAGAATAGATTCAGTTTCAGTCAGCTGATATCGAATAAGCATATCCACTATTTTTAATATTTTTTAATTATCTAAATCCCTGACGTGTATAAAGATTATTTGTACTTTCAATCTCTTTGCGTGGTTCGTAAAAATTGCGGTACGAGCAGCCACAAAAAGCATCGGGTAGGAGGAGGGCTTGCGCCCTCCGTCCTCCCACACCACCGTACGTACGGTTCCGTATACGGCGGTTCATGAGTTACATTGAAACTTAAGAACTGAATCGAGCAGTGACACCAGCCCAAGCTGATCAAAGAATTTCTTGGCAAA
>QNYZ01000078.1 GCA_003973265.1 Deltaproteobacteria bacterium
TTTACCATGGGAATAAACGAATTCTTTGACGCAATCGCCAAGGTTGTCGATCGGTTTGTTGAAGAAATTGCAGAGGATAGAGCGCGGGAAAAGGAACAAAAAACCGGACGAGGTCCGAAAGTGGAAGCTGAGAATTCAGAGAAAAATTCACCAGGAGAAGCGTTTTTTCACCTCGATTTATCGAAAATCGGGTGATTGCAAGGCGAACCAAGGACGGCAAAAATCGTCGTAACCCCTTGCCATAAAAATAAAAACGAACCGCCCGACATGCCGCATGCGGCACCCGAACCGGTTCGTTGTAAATTGGATGGTGGAGGCGGCGGGAGTCGAACCCGCGTCCGAAAATATTCCACACAGGCGTCTACATACTTATCCCGGATTTTGATTTTCGTCTTTCAAATCCCCTCCGGACCGGGGTTTTTGAAAGCTTACCCACTGAAATTCGCCTTTTCTACCGTGGGTAGAGTGAGAAAAGACTATCCTGTTAGTCGACGTCCTTTCAGGATTCACAGGAATAATCCTGAAGGACGCTGGCCTGATTAAGCGGCCAGGGCTAATTCATAATCGTCTGCGATTATGTTAAATCCCACCGTTTTACGAGCGGATAGGCACCTCGGTATGCAGCCGGTGCTTCGTTATCCCCGTCGAAGCCGTTTCGCCCCCATTTTGTAGAATATACTAAAGAAATGAGTATATAAAAGAACGATTTCTTTCACTCCGAATTTAAGGGCTATCTGCCGGATTGTCAAGCCGGGGAAGGCCGGGTGGGTTTTATTTTACCCCGTAGTGCCGCCGCTGACGATCAAGGTTGCGCTTTTCGGCCCGGTCACGGATGGTTGCGCGTTTATCGTATTTGCGCTTGCCGCGGGCCAGGCCCAGGGTAATTTTGGCTTTACCGTTTTTAAAATAGACCTTCAGCGGGATCAGGGACAGGCCTTTTTCATTGACCTTGCCGAAGAGCCGGTTGATCTCGCGTTTATGCATCAGGAGTTTGCGCACACGCAATGGTTTGTGGTTGCCGTAATAGGCAAACGGGTATTCGCCAATATGCGCCTGATATAGAAATATCTCGCCGTTTTCAATCCGGGCATAGGCGTCTTTCAGATTACATCGGCCCATACGCAGGGCCTTGACTTCGGTTCCCTTGAGCACCATGCCGGCCTCAAATTGATCGTCGATAAAATAGTTGTACCGGGCCTTGCGGTTATTGGCGATGATTTTGATCGGTTCTTTGGGCATCGGGGTCAAGTGGGTTTCCTATATTGATTGCGTTTCCCGGGTTTGTTGAGTTAAAGGCGGTTCTGCCATCATCCGGGCCATGCGGTCACCATAGCGGTGGTAGACCATCTGGCGGATCTCGCCAGCCGAGTGGACGGATAAAATATCCTGGAGAAACTCCCTGGCTTCTTCCAGGTTCAGGGTCCGGATAAAGCATTTGACCATCGGGATTGCCTGGGGACTCATGCTGAGCTCGTTCAGGCCCAGCCCCAGGAGGATCGGCACATAGACCAGATCGCCTGCCATTTCTCCGCACATGTATACTTCTATCTTTTTTTCAGCAGCCACTTTGGTCACCCGCTCAAGCATTCGCAAAACAGCCGGATGCAGTGGGTGGTACAGGTGGGCGACTTCCGGATTTCCCCGATCAACGGCCAGAGTATACTGGATCAGATCATTGGTGCCGATACTGAAAAAATCAACGTGTTCGGCAATAACATCCGCCATGATCACGGTGGCCGGCACCTCAACCATAATACCGATTTTTATATCCAGGTTAAACGGAGTTCCTTCGATTTTAAGGGCATCTGCCGCCTCGGCCAGCAACCGCCGGGTCTCTTTGATTTCAGCGCAGTTTGAGATCATCGGCAGCAGCAGCCGGACTTCCCCATAGGCGGCCGCGCGTAAAATGGCCCTTAACTGGGACGTAAAAATATCAGGCCGCTGAAGACAAAACCGGATGCCGCGCAATCCCATTGCCGGGTTGGGTTCGGTTGACTCCGGGTTGCCGCTCATTGCCTTGTCCCCGTTAATGTCGAGGGTTCGAATTGTCACCGGTTTTCCGGCCATGACTTCAACGACATCGCGGTATTTTTCGAACAATTCGTCTTCCGAAGGCGCCTTTAACCGATTCATATACTGAAACTCGGTACGGTACAGGCCGATTCCGTCTCCACCATGATCCCTGACGGTGACGACCTCTTCGGGCAGCTCAATGTTGCCCATGATTTTTATATCGATTCCGTCCACGGTCTG
The DNA here is from genome assembly GCA_003973265.1 of Deltaproteobacteria bacterium. GTDB lineage: Bacteria > Desulfobacterota > Desulfobacteria > Desulfobacterales > QNYZ01 > QNYZ01. The sequence continues at coordinate 2,254 of QNYZ01000078.1, forward strand.
GGCCTCACAGAAACTGTCGCGGATGATTTCCGCCTTGAACTGCTCGTACTGATACCCCCGTTCTTCATATTTCAAAATGGTCTGCTCGCGCGGATGAACAATGACCAGACCCTGGAGGCCGTCCACGATAATGAGGTCGTCATTTTCGATATGGCGGGTAATATTTCCCATGCCGAGAACCGTGGGGATCTCAAGGGTACGGGCGATGATACCCGTGTGGGAAGTCATCCCGCCACGGTCCGTAATAAAGCCCTTGATCCGTTCCAGATTGATCTCACTGGTCTCTGCCGGAGAAAGCTCTTCGGCGACCAGGATAACCCGTCGGTCAATTTCGGATATATTGATTGCATCAACGCCCACCAGGTTTCTCAATATCCGTTCGGAAACCTGTTCAACATCAACCGCCCGTTCCCTTAAATAGGGGTCATCGAGCTCCTGGAACATTGACTTGAGTATGCCGGTAACCTTTCTCAGGGCCCACTCCGCATTTATTTTTTCTTTTTCAATGGTGTCAAGGGTCCGCCGATAGAGCATTTTATCCTTCAAAAGAACCTGGTGGGTTTCAAGGATCGGCGTGTGGCCGTTAAACTTATTTCGGGATGAATCGATCAGGGCCTGCAGCTCATCACCTGCTTTTCTGACCGCTGTCTTAAACCGATTGGCTTCTTCCACAAGGCCGTCATCTTCTATCTGGTATTTTTTGACAACCTCAACCCCGCCGGTGTCGACCCGATAGGCTTTGCCAATGCAGATTCCCGGAGAAACACCGATCCCCTTAAAAGTCCGTTCTTTGGTTTCCTCAATGGCTTTATGCGTGCTCTTGGCGGTCATTTCAAGTGGACTCTCCAAATCCGCTTCGGATCAGTCGTGCAATGTCGGATAAAATATTTCGATCGGTATCGTTTTCAATCCGAATCATCAGCCTGCTTCCCTGAGGGCGGTATAACATCAGGATATCCATGGTACTCTTGGCATCCACTTCATCCTTACCCGCGGACAGCCATACCCGGTGCCCGGCGGTTTGTGCAATGGCTGCAATCTTTGCGGCCGGGCGTGTATGCATCCCCAACTTGTTGACGATGGTAACTTCCCGGCAAAGCGGGTTGGCTTTATCCGGCATATGTGTCGCCTGTGTCTGCCGCTGGATGGTCAGGGCTTTTTCTGTTTTTTCAGCGCACTGTCGATCATTTTCTGGACCCCCTTTACCGAGCGGTCCCGGACCATTTTGCCGTTAACAAATAATGTCGGTGTGCCCCGAACCCCGGCCTCGATCCCCTGGCGATAATCGCGTTTGATCTGTTCAAGAAGTTTCGGGTTATTTCTTCTCTTGTTGAATTCGTCTTTGTCGAATTTGAGCGATTGCGCAATTTCTTCAACTTTTTGATCATTGAGGTGGTTGTAATTTTTAAAGAGCTGATCGTGAAAATCCCAGAACTTACCGTCCTCATTGGCGGCCATCGATGCCATGGCCGCTTTCACGGCGTAATGATGGCTCGACAGGGGAAAATGCTTATAAACAACTTTTACGGTCTTCGGGTTATTCTTCAGGATCTGGTCGATCTGGCCGGTCATCCGGCTGCAATAGGCGCATTGAAAATCTGAAAATTCAACGATGGTTACCGGCGCATCCACCGGCCCCTTAACCGGTGAACCGGTTAAGTCGAAATCCATGATGAAATCAAGGACGAGGACTTCAACCGTCTTTTTTTTCCGGCTTTGAAGATAGATAATGTTTGGGTCTGACCCGGTCCGGATCTTATCTACATCTGTCCCCACATCGATGGTTTCGCGGTGCGCTCCCTGGACGGTATAAATATTGATTTTACCTGCATCGGTAAGAATAAAAATCCATTTTCCATTGGATGAAGCGGCGGTATCCAGTGGCGTCTCTGAAAGGGAAAAGGTGGTGTCGATTTTCCATTCAACCTCGGCAAAGACATGGGGAACGGCAAAGACAAGAACGAGAATCATCGTTAAAATGGATGCGTGGCTATTTTTCATGGAGACTCCTCGCTGTTTATAATTTATCGTTTAATATTTTAGCAGGTTGATAGTTACACAGGGGCTCTTCGGTCATGTAATCGCCCGTGGCTTCAAAGGCCCGCGCCCTGCATCCACCACAGACCCGCTTGTACTCGCAGGGGCCGCACTTGCCCGATAATTTATCGTAATCGCGAAGATTACGGAAGATTTCGGCACGGTGCCAGATCTCTCCAAAGCGGGTCTGAGTGACATCGCCACAATTTAAATCCAAAAATCCGCAGGGCTGGACAATGCCGGTATGCGAGACAAAGCAGAAGCCGATGCCTCCCAGGCATCCCCGGGTGACCGCATCGAGCCCGTGGCTTTCAAAGGTGATCTTTTTCCCTTCTTTTCGGGCCCTTTGCCGGAGGATACGATAATAGTGAGGGGCACAGGTGGCCTTGAGCTGCAGCGGGGTTTTATCCCGCTGGTCGTAAAACCAGTTGAGGGTTTCCTCATATTCAACCGCATCAATGGCCTTGTCCAGAATGTATTTTCCCCGGCCGGTGGGCACCAGCAGAAAGATATGATGCGCCACGGCACCCAGCGTCACGGCCAGATCCAGGATTTTCGGAATCTGTTCCAGGTTGGCTTTGGTGATGGTCGTGTTGATCTGAAATTCAATCCCCGCTTTTTTGGCATTTTCAAGACCGCGCAGCGCACCCTCAAAGGCCCCCGGCACGCCCCGGAAGGTATCGTGGATATCGGCCGTGGAACCGTCCAGGCTGACGCTGATCCGTTTGATCCCGGTCTCTTTCATCTTGCGGGCGGTGGCTTCATCGATGAAAGTGCCGTTGCAGGCCATGACCATTCGCAAGCCCAGGCTGGTTCCGTGTCGGGCAAGATCGAAAATATCGGGTCTCAGCAGCGGTTCCCCGCCGGTCAGGATGATGATCGGTTTGGCGATCTCGGCAATTTCATCGAGCAGCCGCAGCGACGTCGGGGTGTCCATCTCGCCGTCATAGGGCCCACAGGTGGCCGAAGCCCGGCAATGGACGCAGGCCAGGTTGCAGTTGCGTGTGGTTTCCCAGGCCACCAGCCGGAGCGTCGGCTCCCGGGTGCCGTGACTTTGGCCGGCATGGGGATGATGCGATTGGGTTGCGGGATGTGATTCGGTCATTATTTTATTCGTTTCCGTGTTATTCGTTCAGCGTTCTGGCCGCGTCAAGGGCGAAATAGGTAAGGATCATATCTGCTCCGGCCCGTTTAATGGCGGTCAGGGTTTCCAGCATGACCCGGTGGCCGTCGATCCATCCCAGTTTTTCGGCCGCTTTGATCATGGCGTACTCACCACTGACATTATATGCGGCCACGGGAAGGTCAATGGCTTCCCGGACCCGGTGGATGATATCGAGAAAGGCCAGGGCCGGTTTGACCATGATAATGTCTGCCCCTTCGGCGACATCAAGGGCGACTTCGCGCATCGCTTCGTCGGTATTGGCCGGGTCCATTTGATACGTGCGGCGGTCACCAAACCTGGGCGCAGAATCAACCGCGCTCCGGAAAGGACCATAATAGGATGAACAGTATTTGGCGGCATAGGCCATGATGGGGATCTGGCTGAACCCGTCGACATCCAGGGCGGTGCGTATGGCGGCGACGCGCCCGTCCATCATATCAGACGGGGCCACCATATCCGCACCGGCGTTCACCTGGGAAACGGCGGTCTGGGCCAGAAGGCTCAGCGTGGCATCATTATCTACGGATTGGCCGGCAATCACCCCGCAATGGCCATGGTCGGTATATTCACACAGGCAGACATCGGTGATGACTATCAGTTCCGGTACGGCATTCTTGACCGCCTTGACGGCCTGCTGAACGATACCCCCTGCGGCATAGGCGCCGCTTCCCACGGCATCCTTGTCATCCGGGATACCGAAAAGGATGACCGCCGGAATTCCCAGGTCAAAGGCCTTCCTGGCGGTTTTGGCTACGTTATCCGGTGACAGCTGGTATTGCCCCGGCATCGATTCAATGGGGTTTTTAATGCCCGTCCCGCCGATGGCAAACAGGGGGAGGATTAAATCATCTGGCGTCAGTATGGTTTCACGTACCAGGCGGCGAAAGCATTCATTCCGGCGCAGTCGCCGGGGACGCTGGACAGGAAATGGCATCGGCTTCTCCTCGTCAGACCGTTTCTGAAATCTCTTCGTCGGTCAGGTAACAGGCCGGATCCGGTGCCCATAAGTCACCGGTGGCTGCTTCGGCCCGTACCCGAAAATTACCGCCGCAGACGTCGAGCCAGCGGCAGGTCGCGCAACGGCCGGTGATATATTTTTTCTTTTCCTTGAGCCGCTTCATCAGTGGTTCGGACGTATCGGTCCATATTTCGGAAAAAGGGCGATCTTTAATATTACCAAAGCTGTGGTGGCGCCAGAATTGATCGGCATACACCTCGCCGTCCCAGCTGACACAGCCAATCCCCCGGCCCGAGTTGTTGCCCTCGTTCATTTTCAGCAATTCATAGACATCGGCGGCGCGCTGCGGATCTTCTTTCAACAGCCGCAGATAAATATAAGGGCCGTCTGAATGGTTGTCGACGGTTAGAATTTCCTTGGGATTTCCGGCCTCGCACAAGGCCCGGGTGCGATCCATAATCAGGTCGACGGCGCGGCGGGTGTCCTCGAGGGATAAGTCCTCTTTAATCAGCCGGGATCCGCGTCCGGCATAAACAAGATGGTAGAAACAGGCCCGGGGAATATTCTTTTCCTCGATCAGGTCAAATATTTTGGGAATTTCGTCCCGATTGAACCGGTTGATCGTAAAGCGGAGCCCCACCTTTATGCCGGCCGCCTGGCAGTTTTCGATCCCTTCCATTGCTTTTTTGAAAGCGCCCCTGACCGCCCGAAAACGGTCATTGACCGGTTCCAGGCCATCCAGGCTGATGCCTACATATGACAACCCGATGGCCTTTAAGGTCCGGGCAGTGTCCGGATCGATCAGGGTTCCGTTGGTCGATATGACGGCCCGCATCTTTTTTTCAACGGCGTAGGCGGCCAGTTCCGGCAGGTCTTCGCGCATCAGCGGTTCACCGCCGGAAAAAAGAACCACGGGAACGCCATAATCGGCCAGATCATCCAGCAGGGCCTTGCCCTCTTTTGTTGTTAATTCATTGTCAAAGGCAATATTTTTGGCATGGGCGTAACAATGGACGCATTTTAGATTGCACCGCCGGGTGATATTCCAGACTACCACCGGCCGCTTGTCTTTTGAAAACTGGAGTAAATGGGAAGGCAGTTTGCCCGACATGCGGCCGTACCGCAATGCATCGGACGATTCCACCGTACCGCAATATAGTTTCGAAATACCAATCATATGTTAACCTTTAGTTATAATAAATAGTTTGTAACAAGTTGAAATAACAAAAATTAAATACTTGTAAATATAACTGGCGAAATTGGATAACACCGAAGCGTTTCGTCTGACCCGCCACCCTGTGGCCGTAAATTGTATCATACCCGCCGGGGGATTGAAAAGAGAAAGCAATGCGGGATCGATGTTTATATTTTCCAGGTTCGTTTTTTCCGGATCGACTGTGATAATTGTCCACGTCATGCCGGACAGGTCCGTTCTGGTCACGCGACACGCACCAGGCCGGGCCTGACGATCAGGTCTCGCCCCGGGAGTCGTCCGGCGATGACGGGGCCGCCAGCTCGGTTTTGATCAGGTGGTTTATAAATTTTTCGGGATCAAGAAGGGCCTTCCGCGTGATAAAAAACCGGTCTTTGCCCGTTTTTTCCCGAATAAGCTTAAACCCCAGTGCAAAATCTTCACCCAGTCGTTTCTGAATGTCATCCCGGGTTGTGGACGGGTCGGCCAGGATTTCCATGAGGGTATCAACCGCATCGTTTTCCAGAACAATATGAATGTCGTGCCTGTTTTTAAATGTTGATTCGACCTTCATGGCCTCGTTATAATAGGTTCTCATTTTGGCAAAAATGTGGTCGATATCCATGGGGTGCCGGGTGTAGAACTCAGCGGCCAGATTGATTCGTGATTCGGTCAGGGTAAGATCTGCCTGGCCAGACAGCCGGTCGCGGTTGGACCGGATGTATTTTCGAATCATCTGGCGCTCTTCATCGGCCAGGCGGTCAAATTCTGCCTGGATTTCTTTGTTTTCCGGATCCGTGGCCGCTTTTTCTAAAAACGGTTCCGGATGATCCAGTATTTTCCTGGTGACGGGAAAACGGGTCAGCGCGGATGACGGAAGCCTGCGCTCAAAGGCCAGCAGCCTGTTTTCCACGGCACTGACCAGACCGCGTGCACCGGTATTTTCGGCAAAGGCGGCATGGGCCAGTGTCGTAAGGGCCTGATCTTCAAATTTGGCATCGATGTCATATGCGGCAAAATCAAGTTTTTTACCAAGTATAATCGGGTTATTGGGGTTTTTCAGGATCTGGTATAGATCCGATTCGGTGAGGCGTTCAAAAACAGCCCGGACCGGCAGGCGGCCAATAAATTCGGATTCAAATCCGTACTGGACCAGGTCTTCTGATTTGGTTTTGGCAAGGGTTTTCGATGGATCACCGCTTTCCTTTAACCGGGCACCAAATCCGATCCCCTGTTTTGTCAGCCGTTTTTCGATAATTTCCGGTAATTCCGAAAAAGCGCCGCTCATGATAAACAGGATATTTCGGGTGTTCACCGTCCGTTTTTCGCGGTTGCCGGTTTTGCGGAAGCTTTCGAGCTCCTGAAACATGGAAACCGGATCATGGGGCACTTTTAAATCCACCTCGGTTTCTTCCATGGGCTTTAAAAGTGCCCGTTGAACCCCGGTTCGGGACACATCCGCACCGACAATATTTCGATTGCCGGCGATTTTATCGATCTCGTCGATATAGATAATCCCGCATTGGGCCAGCTCAATATCATCGTCCGCTTCGCGCACGAGATCACGCACCAGGTCTTCCACATCACCGCCCACATACCCGGTTTCGCTGAATTTGGTGGCATCTCCCTTCACAAAAGGGACTCCGATCTTTTTGGCGATCAGCTTGATCATGTAGGTTTTACCCACACCGGTCGGGCCGATCATCAACACGTTGTTTTTGATCCCCCCTACAATCTCATCGGCGGTATCCGGCGAATCGAGCATCCGCTGGATCCGGTTGAAATGGGTGCAGATCTTCGTGGCCAGAACCTCCTTGGCCTGATCCTGCTTAATAATATACTGATCCAGATACCCGATCAGCGCATCGGGTGTCAGGTCAAAATGGATCTGCCTGCGGGTTGAATGAACCGGTTTTTTCCCCCCGGCCGAATCGGTATGGGGCAACACCACCGGCGTGATCATCCGTACGGCGCCGCCATATTTTTCGGATAAAAAGTTGCTGATGTCTTTCTCTATTTCTTTGGGATCCGGTATCTTTTCCATATTTGTCTCCTTGGCTGAGACTATAATCACCCCCTAACCGTTTTCAAGGAGGTCGCCGCAGACTTTGTATCTGCTTTCACTAGCTGATGAGATACCATGGGGTCTGTTTTCACAAGGGTTCCGCTTATCCTGGAGCGTCCTCAAAAAGGCCGTCCGATATCGGCATCCATAATCGGCCGGGGTAATTTCATTGACCTGGAAAGAGGGCGCATGTTATATTAAACAGATTCGGATTTTGCACATGGTCTGCAGGATCGAAGCGCAGGGAACCGGAAAAAAACGAGTAATAAAAATATCTTATTGACATCAGGAGGACAACCATCATGCGGGAGGTAGTGATTGTCAGTGGCGCCCGGACGGCTATCGGAAATTTTGGCGGCGGATTAAAAACGGTACCGGTGGTGGAATTGGGTGCGACGGTCATGCGGGATGTATTTATAAGGGCTGGATTACGGCCGGTTCCGGGTAATGACACACTGGAAATGGCGCCTGGAAAACTAAAAGATCAGGGCGTCATTGAACTGGAAGAAAAATCCGCGGGCTGGGCGGATGCGATGCCCGTCACGGTGGATGAAGTGATTATGGGCAATGTGCTTACGGCCGCCCAGGGGCAGAACCCTGCCCGGCAGTCGATGATCCGTGCCGGGGTGAGCAAAGAGACCCCGGCGGTCACCATTAATAAAGTCTGCGGGTCCGGGCTGAAAGCCATTGCCATGGGGGCGGCGGCCATTTTATCGGGCCAGGCTGATGTCATTCTGGCCGGGGGGCAGGAGAATATGAGCCGGGTCCCCATGGCGCTGCCCAAGGCACGCTGGGGGCACCGTATGGAATTGACCGGAATCGGGGATATTTATGACCTGATGGTATTTGACGGGCTTTACGAGATTTTTTACGGGTACCACATGGGGCTGACGGCCGAAAATATCGCGTCTCTGTACGATATCAGTCGCACGGAACAAGATGAGCTGAGTGTATTGAGTCATCAGCGGGCGTGCCGGGCCATCACGGACGGTACGTTTGCAGGCGAAATTACCCCGATTGTCCTGAAAACACGCAAAGGGGAAGTCACTTTCGACACCGACGAGCGCCCCATGGAGACCGATATGGAAAAGATGGGGAGATTGCGTCCGGTATTCAAAAAAGACGGCACGGTAACGGCGGGCAACGCGTCTGGTATCAACGACGCGGCGGCGGCCGTACTGCTCATGACGGCGGACAGGGCCAGAGAGCTGGGGGTGGCGCCCATTGTCACGATCAAAGGCTTTGCCGCCGGCGGGCTTGATCCGGCCTACATGGGCCTGGGACCGGTACCGGCCATCCGCAAGGTGTTAAAGACCACCGGTATGACCCTGGGTGACATTGACCTGATCGAACTCAACGAGGCGTTTGCCGCCCAGGCAATCGGGTGTATGCGGGAGCTGGATATCCCCACGGAACGGCCCAATGAGCTGGGCAGCGGGATCTCGCTGGGCCATCCCATCGGATGCACGGGTACCCGGCAGGTGGTCACCGGGATGTATCAGATGCAGCGTCGGAATTATACCACCGGACTGGTCTCTATGTGTATCGGCGGCGGCATGGGCATGGCAATGATATTGGAGCGGTAACAATCCGTTCAAAATGAGGAGAGAAGCAGATGGATATTTCTCGAAAACTGGGCATCCTGGTATTTTTCGGTGTACCGGCCATCGTCGGCGGTGGCATTATTTATGCGTTGTTTGGCAGTATGCCGGCGCTGTTTATCTATGAAGTCGTTTTGCTGCTGGCGGCAGGGGCCGTGGTTGCCTGATGCCGACCATGGTTTCCCATTACGGGGGACCTCTTTCGGTCAGGGAAAAAAGAGATCGATGTGCTGGTAAGGGGAGGCGGCTTTCCGCCCGTCCGGCTTCAGTTGATGATCTGATATAAACTGCAGGGTAGTGAACCGGGCATTCCTGGTAATATAGCGGTCCCCGTACCATTTTTACGATTTTATTAAGGGAAGGTCTTTGTATATGGAAAAGGAACATACACCGGAAGTTAGTATCGAACGTGAAATGAAGCGTTCGTATCTCGATTACGCCATGAGTGTGATTATCGGACGGGCCCTGCCGGATGTACGCGACGGCCTCAAGCCGGTACATCGCCGCATCCTTTTCGCCATGCGCGAGCTGAAGAACGACTGGAACAAACCGTACAAAAAATCAGCCAGGGTCGTGGGTGATGTCATTGGTAAGTACCATCCCCATGGTGATACTGCTGTCTACGACACCATTGTGCGGATGGCCCAGGATTTTTCGCTGCGCTATCCCTTTATCAATGGCCAGGGAAATTTCGGCTCCATCGACGGTGATCCCCCGGCGGCCATGCGGTATACCGAAGTGCGCATGATGCGTATCGCGCATGAAATGCTGGAAGATCTCGACAAGGAGACCGTCGATTTTATTCCCAACTATGATGACTCCATGAGCGAACCGGCCGTCTTGCCCGCCAAAGTTCCAGCCCTGCTGATTAACGGCTCGTCGGGAATTGCCGTGGGGATGGCCACCAATATCCCTCCCCACAATATCGGCGAAGTGATCGACGCCATTTTTGCCCTGATTGATCATCCGGAGATCGGCGTTGACGAATTGATCAAACGGGTGCCGGGTCCGGATTTTCCATCCGGTGGTATTATTTACGGCACCCAGGGAATATATGACGCCTACAATACCGGCCGGGGCGTGATCCGGCTGCGGGCGCGGGTGATGGTGGAAAAAGATAAGCGTACCGGCCACGAGACCATCGTGGTCAACGAATTGCCCTACATGGTCAACAAGGCGGATCTTGTGGCCAAGATTGCCGAACTGGTCCGTAACAAACAGATCGAGGGGGTTCGCTACGTCCGGGATGAATCGGATCGAGACGGTATGCGGATTGCTGTCGGATTGAAGAAAGATCAGTTTGCCCAGGTGATTGTCAACCAGTTATACAAGCATACGCGCATGGCAATCAGCTTCGGCATTATTTTTCTGGCCGTGGTCAAAAATCGTCCCGAGCTGATGTCTTTAAAGGAGATCCTTTCCCATTTTATTGCCCATCGCAAGGAGATCATTCTCCGCAGAACCCGGTATGAACTGCGGAAGGCGGAAGAACGCGCCCATATCCTGGAAGGATTAAAGACAGCCCTGGATCATCTTGATGAAGTCGTGGCTCTGATTCGCGCATCTAAGACCCCCATAGAAGCCAAAGACGGATTAATAGCGCGGTTTTCCCTGAGCGCCATTCAGGCCCAGGCGATTCTGGATATGCGCCTGCAGCGTCTTACCGGGCTGGAACGCGAAAAGATTATCGAAGAATATACACAGATATTAAAAGATATTGCCCATTACAAAGAGATCCTGGCCAGTGAGCGGCTGGTGCTGGGCATGATCAAGGATGAACTCAACGAGATGCGGGACGCCTATGGTGATGAGCGCCGCACCGAGATCGTGGAAGAAACCAAGGAGATTACGCTGGAAGATATGATCGTGGAAGAGGATATGGTTGTCACGATTTCCAACAGCGGCTATATCAAACGGGCGCCTATCACCTTGTACCGGAGCCAGCGAAGGGGCGGCAAGGGAAAAACCGGGATGGGGACCAAGGAGGAAGATTTTGTTAATCGCCTGTTCATCGCCTCAACGCACCATACATTTCTCTTTTTTACCAATCAGGGAAATGTGTACTGGTGCAAGGTCTACGAAATTCCCCAGGCCGGTCGCATGAGCCGCGGTAAGGCCGTGGTCAACCTGCTGAATTTTGACAAAGACGAAAAATTGACGGCGGTGCTGGCTGTCAAAGAGTTTACGCCGGGATACCATATCCTCATGGCGACCAAGAACGGGCGGGTCAAAAAGACCGACCTGATGGAATACAGCCGGCCCCGGGCGGGCGGAATTATCGCCTTGAAGCTGGTCGGAGATGACGAATTAATCGCGGCCAGGATTACCGATGGCAGTCTGAATGTTTTTCTCGGTGCCGCCAATGGAAAATCGATCCGGTTTCATGAATCGGATATCAGGGCCCAGGGACGGGTATCCCAGGGCGTGCGGGGGATGCAGATAGACAAGGGCGACCAGCTGGTGGCCATGGAGGTGCTCAGCTACGGTCAGACATTGTTTACCGTTACCGAACACGGATTTGGAAAACGGACATCCATTGATGAGTATCCGGTCCAGAAACGGGGCGGAAAAGGCGTTATTACGATTAAAACCAGTGACCGCAACGGCAAGGTGGTTTCCATTGTCCTGGTGGGTGAAGACGATGATTTGATGCTGATGACTGACAGCGGCAAGATCATCCGGATGCCGATCAAGGGGATCAGTGTGATCAGCCGGAACACCCAGGGTGTCAAACTCATGGGGCTGGCGGACAATGAACGGGTTGTCAGTGCCGTCTGCCTGGCGGAAAAAGATAAATAACAGGAGAAAAAATGGCCCTTTCCGACGATAAGCGCTTGAAGATCGGTGTCATTGGCGGAGGGAGCTGGGGAACCGCACTGGCCGATCTGCTGGGCAAAAAAGAACATGCCGTTGATCTGTGGGTCTATGAACCCGGGGTAAAAGACCAGATCCGGACCCATCGTGAGAACCGGGTCTTTCTCCCCGGTGTGACATTATCCGAACACCTTTTCCCCACCAACGATCTTACCCGCGCTGTCAAGGGAAAGGATCTGGTTCTGGTCGTGGTACCTTCGCATGTGATGCGGTCTACGGCCATGCAGTTTGGCGCATCTCTTGCTCCCGACACTGTTCTGGTGACCGCTTCCAAGGGCATTGAAAACGAGACGCTGTTAACTATGAACAGCGTTCTGGGTGAAGTGGTTCCGTCGGTGCCGCCGGATCGGATGGGCGTACTGTCCGGCCCGAGTTTTGCCCGTGAAGTGGCCCAGGAAATACCGACAGCTGTTACGGCGGCATCGGTCAGTCATGACACGGCTGCCTTTATCCAGCGCGTGTTCGCCACGTCGTTTTTCCGGGTCTACACCATTGATGATGTTGTCGGCGTGGAACTGGGGGGCGCCGTCAAGAATGTCATCGCGCTGGCCGCAGGGGTCATCGACGGGCTTAAGCTTGGACAGAACACGAGAGCGGCCCTGATCACCCGCGGGCAAACCGAGATTCGCAGACTGGGGATCCGGATGGGTGCAAGGCCGCGAACGTTTACCGGTCTGGCTGGAATCGGTGATCTGGTGCTCACCTGTACCAGCAATCAGAGCCGGAATCACACCGTGGGAAGGCGGATCGGTGAAGGGGAGAAGTTGTCGGATATTCTCGGGGATATGAAAATGGTGGCCGAGGGGGTCAAAACCGCCCGCTCCGTGTATCACCTGTCCCGAAAGTTAAATGTGGACATGCCGATCTGTCATACGATTTATCGGGTCTTGTACGATGACTTGCCGCCCGAAGAGGGGCTTGTTTCCCTGATGACCCGGGAACTCAGGCACGAGCTCGATGACGTCTGATCTGTCTTTACGGACCGGCCGCAGGGATGAGGGCCATCGGTCACGATTGCGGGAACGTTTTTTAAAAAACGGTTTGGATGGTTTCCACGATTATGAAGTCATCGAACTGCTGCTGACCCTTGGTACGCCCCGAAAAGACTGCAAGACAGCGGCCAAGGCGGCCATGGCGAGATTTAAAACCTTCCGGGGGGTCCTGGAGGCCTCTTCGCGGGAACTGGCTGAGATCAAGGGCATCGGCCCCAGAAATTCCATCGGCCTTCGGTTGATAAAAGCCGTATTGGACCGATACCTGGAAAAGCGGATCGTCCGTGGAAAGCCCTTGAACAATTCACGCGAATTATTCGACTACCTGAGTGGGAAACTGGGCGGGCGAGCCACCGAATGTTTCATGGCCGTTTTCCTGGATGCCAAAAACCGGGCCATTGCCAGCAAAGTCCTGTTTGAGGGGACCCTGACCGCCAGCGCTGTATACCCCCGGGAAGTGGTGCGGTCTGCCATTGATCATCATGCCGCCGCACTGATTCTGGCCCACAATCACCCTTCAGGAGATCCGCAGCCGTCTGGCCCGGACATGGCTGTCACGCGACGCCTGGTCTTTGCCTGCCGGGTCATGGATATCGTACTGCATGAGCATTTAATCGTGGGGGATCAGTGCTACTACAGCTTTGCCGATGAGGGGCATATTGCCCGGTTCAAGCGGGAACTGGATCAGGCGGCACAATGAAAAACCAAAGGGGCGGCGGCGATGGGAATAATCAGTGCGGCCAATGGATGAAAATAAAAAAAAGACCATCCGGAAAGAGCGTCCATGCTGCTATGGCCGCCTGAATCGGGTTTTTCCCATGGGTAAAAACGGTTTCAGAGAGAGCCCTGACAGCTGCAGCCCCTGTATGTATAAAACCGGGTGCCTGCGCCAGGCGATGGCCGGCCCGGAGGGCCTGAAGGTGCGGGTGGAGATGGTGGATCGGTCTCACCGTGATGGCTGGCGAGGTGCGTTCAGACGGTGGTCCACCCGCAAAACATTAGCCCGGCAGATAAAAGAAGTTCAAAAACAAGGAGAGGATAAATGAGAACCATCAGGGATATCGAATTGGCCGGTAAACGGGTATTGATCCGGGTAGATTTCAATGTACCGTTGGATGAATCAGGGAAAATAACCGATGATGCCAGGATTCGGCGATCTCTGCCCACCATCGAATATGCGCTGGCCGGTGGTGCCCGGGTCATTGTCGCCTCCCACCTGGGGCGCCCCGAAGGGAAAGTGGTTCCGGCGTTCAGTCTTTCACCGGCGGCGAAATGTCTGGGCGATCTGATCGGAAAAAAAGTTGTTCTTGCCGACGATTGTATCGGGGATGCCGCCCTGGCGCTGACCCGTGCCATGGGAAACGGCGATGTCGTCATGCTGGAAAACCTGCGGTTCCATGCCGGGGAACAGAAAAACGATGATGAATTTGCCCGGAACCTGGCCGATCTGTGCGATGTTTACGTCAATGATGCCTTCGCCGTTTCTCACCGGGAAAATGCCTCGGTGGTGGCCATCACCCGCCATGTGCCCGATTGCGTGGCCGGGTTTTTACTTAAGAAGGAACTCGACTATTTTGAGCAGGCCATGACACACCCAAAGCGCCCTCTGGCCGCCGTTGTGGGGGGGGCGAAAGTTTCGAGCAAGCTGGCCGCGCTGGAAAATATGATGCGCCGGGTCGACATGATCCTCATCGGCGGTGCCATGGCCAACACGTTTTTGACGGGCGCCGGCATCAACATGGGAAAATCCAGGGTGGAACCGGATCTTTTCGATACCGCCGCCCATATCATCGAAACGGCAGCCGAGAAAAAGATCCGTTTGCTTCTGCCCGAAGACGTCGTTGCGGCCCCCGCGCTGGCCGCCGGTGCCCCGACGATCGTTGTGCCGGTCAGCGAAATGCCTGCAGACCAGATGGCGCTGGATATCGGCCCGGCGACGATCGCGCGATATGCAAAAGCACTCGCCGAAGCAAAGACAATTGTCTGGAACGGTCCCATGGGGGCTTTCGAACTGGCTCCCTTTGCCGCCGGGACCGATGCGATCGTCCGCGCAATGGCGGACAGCGCTGCCCTGACCATTGTCGGCGGGGGTGATACGGGGGTGGCGGTTCATCGCTCCGGCCGGGTAGATGATATTACCTATATCTCCACGGGTGGTGGTGCGTTTCTTACGCTTCTGGAGGGCCGGCCCCTGCCCGCCGTGGCGGCACTGGCCGATGCAGAGATGAAAAATGGATAGTCCTGCTTTTGACCGGGGCTGATGCCCGGCCCAGGTGACATGACAAAAACGAATTATCATCGCAGGTGGCGGATCGGGCTGTGGGTGGGGGGGCTGCTGGTCATCATCATGGCCGCCGTTTTTCACGAACCCCTGTGGCTGGCGGTAACCCGCCTGGCCGAATTCATATCGGACAGGGAAAAGATCCAGAGCTTTATCAGTCGTTCCGGTGCGCTGGCACCGGTCGTCTTTGTGGCGATCCAGTTCCTCCAGGTTGTCCTGGCTCCGATCCCCGGTGAAGCCACCGGTGTGATCGGCGGATTTCTTTTCGGTACATTCACAGGCTTTATCCTGTCGAGCATGGCGCTTGCACTGGGGTCTATGGGCAATTTTCTTATCGGCCGGTTCCTCGGACGACGGTATGTCCGGAAAATAATCCCCGTGGATAAGCTCAAGCGGTTTGATACGCTCATCAAGCGTCAGGGCGTACTGGTCCTGTTTCTCCTGTTTCTCTTTCCCGGTTTTCCCAAGGACTATCTTTGCTTTTTCCTGGGAATGACGGCGCTGCCTTTCAAGGTATTTTTTATTATCGCCTCGCTGGGTCGCATGCCCGGTACTTTGTTCCTCAGTCTGCAGGGAGCTTCGCTGTATGAGGGAAATTATCTGACAGTGGCTGTTCTGGCCGGTGTTTGCCTGGTTCTCGCATGGGGTATCTACCGTTTCCGGGAACAGATATACGCTTACGTCGAAAAAATGAACCACCGTGATAGTCGTTGACCCTGACCCTTTGCGATGATATAACAACGATTAAAAATAGTTATGAGATCTTATAAAATTCAAAAAACATTCAGGGATCAAGTGAGAAAACCAAATGTCTTATTGGGGCTATCGAGAACAACTGAGTCAGGTCAATCGGTTAAGGCGTTCATACTACGAATTGCTGCGCGACGAGTTCGATCAGCACCTGGTTCAATACGCATTGATCGACTCCTATGATAATTTTCTGAAGAAAAAACTGAAGTATCCCTTTGTCGAAAAACGGGAGCTGAAACCACGTGCCCGTATCCCCGATGTGGAATATGAAAGTCACAATGCGTTCCTGGTTATTTTTCAGGAAGATTCCGTTCCCGCCAGTTATAAAAAATATATTCATTTTCTAAATGTGAATAAGACGACGAAAGCAAACATACTTCAATCCAAAACGCTGCCGTTGACAGTCACATTTGACCGGTATCAGAAAAATCTTGATTCGGCGCATTTTTTTAATTTTTTGAATCTGCTGCTTCCTGTGGATTATGCCCTGTTGATCCAGCGTGTTCCGGCGAGCCAGACCCAGATCCGGTACAGTTTGACTCATTTTCATGTGCGGATCGACTGGCCCATTGCCGAGGCGGCCGAATCCATGGCCTGCCGGCTTCGATATATTTCAAAGGAGCTGTACGAACGGGGAGACGAATATGCCGAGAATATTCAGAAGAAGTTTTTTGAATATTACGGCCTTCCTGTCATGGCGGGGGGGCGGCGAACCGCCGCGGTGATCGCCGCCGAATACCTGCGCAAGACTCCCTGCCTGTCCACGGTCTATGTTGGCAGCAGTGAATCCCGTGCCCTGATGCGGATATCCGAGCGCGGCGTCGTCAAAACTGTTCTGATGAAATTATCCAAGACAAGGCTGGACCAGATAGCTGCCGAGCACAGCCTGAAACTCTCCACGTTCAGCAAAAAGTATGTGGTGGCCAGGGAAGGCCGCTCCGGGATCTGTATCTTTCAGGTTGTCTATTCCAATACAGAGCACGGCATGCCGCCCGTGGATGGCAAACTGAGAGAGATCAAACCTGACCTGAACTGGATCCGGGTCAGCGGACAATACCTGATCCCCAGACCCGGCGTATTGAAGTATCCGCCACTGCCCTTGAATATCATTTACTCGTGAGAGGCAACGGGGAAAGGAAACACTGCTGTTATGATTACCCTGCTTGATTACGGCGCAGGAAACGTTCGAAGTGTGATAAATGCCCTTGAGCATTTAGGCGAACAGGTCCGGGTTGTCAAAAAGGTCGAAGATATTCTTTCCGCCGAGAAGCTGGTTTTTCCCGGCGTGGGCGCATTTGGAAATATGATGCGTATCCTTAACAACAAGGGGTATGTTGAGCCGCTCAAATCCTACCTTGACGCCGACCGGCCCTTTCTGGGTATCTGCCTGGGATTGCACGCCCTGATGGAGAAAAGTGAAGAAGCCCCGGATGTTCAGGGCTTGGGCGTTCTGTCCGGGACGGTCAGGCGGTTCAATATTGATCAGTCGGTTCCCCATATCGGGTGGAACGGCCTGAAAGCCAGGCGGCCGTCAAGAATATTTAACGGCCTGACCGGTCATGAAAGGTTTTACTTCGTTCATTCCTATTACGTGGTGCCTGAAGATGAATCGGTTGTTCTGACCACGACCGATTACGGGTGCGAGTTTGTCAGCAGTACCTGTAAAGGCCGGCTGATTGCCACGCAGTTCCACCCGGAGAAAAGCGGCCGGTCCGGACAGCTGCTTCTGGAAAACTTCCTGGATATTGACCGGAAAGAGACCCTGCCGCTGGAAGTGTCGGACCGGACGACCCTTGCCAGACGGATCATTGCCTGCCTGGATGTGCGCGACAATGACCAGGGCGATCTTGTGGTTACCAAAGGTGATCAATACGATGTAAGGCAAGACGGAAAAGTTCGCAATATGGGCCGGCCGGTAGAACTGGCCGGTCGGTATTACCAGGACGGGGCTGATGAGGTTACCTTCCTGAATATTACAGGGTTTCGGGATTTTCCGCTGCAGGACATGCCGATGCTTGAGGTGCTGCGTCAAACCTCACGTCACGTATTTGTCCCGCTGACGATCGGCGGCGGCATTCGGGATTTCACCGATAAGAATGGCCGGGTATATACGGCGCTGGAAGTGGCAACTGCTTACTTCCGGGCGGGAGCGGATAAGATTTCCATCGGCAGCGATGCGGTTTTAATTGCCGAGGCGTACGTAAAGTCTCGAGTTATCACAGGTAAAAGCGCCATTGAACAGATCTCAGCGGTATATGGAAGCCAGGCGGTGGTCATTTCCATTGATCCCAGGCGGGTATACGTGGCCTCCCCTGCAGGAATGGATCATGTCGTTATCGAAACGGCGATACCCGGCCCGGAGGGCGAACGGTTTTGCTGGTATCAGTGCACCATTAAAGGGGGCCGGGAAGGGCGCAATATCGACGCCGTAACGCTGGCCCGGACCTGTGAAACACTGGGTGCCGGTGAAATTCTGCTCAATTGCATCGACAGAGATGGGACGAATATCGGCTTTGATATAGAACTTATCAACGCGGTCAAGGCGGCTGTTTCTATCCCGGTGATTGCATCCAGCGGGGCAGGGTGTGTGGAGCATTTTCTGGAAGTCTTTTCAAAAACCGGGGCCGAAGCGGCGCTGGCGGCCGGAATTTTTCATCGCAACGAAGTGCCCCTTGGAGATGTAAAACGGTTTTTGTCGGGCAGGGTGGCAATACGGCGGTAGAGGAAAATCCCCTGCCGCCGATCTATTCACCTGACGTATTCAGCCGGTCTGTTTACCTGGCCGGTGCCGCACACTGCAACGCAAAATCGAATGGGGCCCTGTTTCCCTACCCCTTTATGATCCGGGGCAGCATCATCTGATGTTGCGGGCAGATGGATTTGGGGTTTTGATAAGCGGCCCCTGCAAAGGTGGATAAATATCTGCGCAGATCCCGCATGGCAACCACTTCATCGACCAGACCGTGCTGGGCACAGTACAGGGGACGGGAATAATCGTGGTATTCCTTGGCCATCTGGTTCATTTTATCAATAATGGGATCCAGGTCCCGTCCAGCGTTTTTCTCTTTGACCAGCCGGCGGGAATAGGTGGCCGCGGCCGCGGTCTCACCATGCATGACGTAGACTTCGGTGGTCGCCAGCCCGAGTGTAAAGGCGTTATGCCGGTTGGCAACGGGGCCGCCCATCACATAATGGGCCGCGGCCGTGCCCTTGCGGAGAAGGACCAGCAGCTGGGGAATATCTGTCTGTTGAATGGAGTAGATCAGGCTCTGGCCGAGGCCGAGGAGCTCGGCTTTTTCGGCAATATCGCCCACATCAATGCCCGTCGTATCCTGGAACCAGATAATAGGCACCCGGTCCCGGCCGCAATGGGTGACAAACTCGTTCATTTTGATCAGCCCCTGGCGGTACAGCTTACCGCCGATGCCCGGGTAGTCCGCATATTCGGGGTAATTCTCTCCGAGAAATCCCTGGCGGTTGCCGATGACGCCCATCAGGAAACCGTCGAATTTGCACAGGCCGGTATAGATTTCCGGGCCATAGTCGGGGCGGAACTCCATGTGCTCGCTGCCATCGACAATACGGGCCAGGACTTCCTCAAAATTGTACATCTGTTTCTGGTTGAACGGAATCAGGCGGTAGAGGTCCTCGGCCGCCAGACGTGGCGCCTTGGGTTCGGCTACCCGGAAAAATTTGGGGTGGTAGGCGGGGATATCCTTCATGTAGTCTTTGAGGCCGTCAAGTACTTCGGTTTCTTCTTCGTACACATATCTGAAAAACCCGGTTTCATTGTAATGGATATCCACCGATCCCGGTGGTTTTACCTTGAACTGGTTGGCGGCTTCAATCAGCGACTCACAGCCTTCCTTATCGAAATACCCCTTTGGGGTCATGCCGCTTAAAATGCCACCCCCCCCGACGGCAATGTTGCAGTTTTTATGGGCGAACAAAACGGTCGGACTGATGCTGTGATACCCGCCGCCCGCCGGATTGGTACCGTAAATAGCGGCCAGGATCGGAATCCCGAGGATTTCGAGTTCTGCATGGCGGAAAAAGGTGGCGCCACCTCCCCGACGGTCACCATAAAACTTTTCCTGGTCGGTCAGCTTGACCCCACTGCAGTTGACCAGCCAGACAAGGGGAATATTCAAACGTTTGGAGAGGTTGGTGGCCCGGAGAATATTCTCGGATTGACCGGGGATCCAGGCCCCGGCCAGGTTCTTATTGTCGAATCCGATGATCACGGCCCATTTGCCCGATATCTTACCCAGTCCGTTGAATACATTGGTGTGACCCTCGGCGTTACCGGCGGGATTGTAAAGCGTATTGAGCGGACACCACGTGCCGGGATCAACCAGGTATTGAAGCCGCTGCCAGATCGTCAGCATTCCCCGCGCATTGATTTTCTCTTCGGGGAAACCGGCTGATTTCACCTTTTTGACTTCAGCCTGGATTTCGGCTTCAACCGCCTTTATCTTTTCTATATTTTCATTGGTGCTTTTTTTCTGGCCCTCGGTCAGCTCCCGGCCAAAATGCGGCATCGATTCAAAATAGGGTCGCATGAATATCTCCGTTTAATTGGCTGCTTTTTTCAATAATACGGTCACGTCGCCGGCGAGGATGAAACGACCTATGCCTGATAGTCGTAAAATCCCCTGCCGGATTTTCGGCCCAGATGTCCTTTTTCAATCATCTCGTCGATGAGAGGGGGGTGCTGATAGCGCGGATCATCCAGTTTCTTTCGCAGGGTTTCCATTTTGGCCCGGTGGATATCAATACCGATGAGGTCAACCAGTTGAAGCGGCCCCATGGGGTGATTGGCGCCAAGTTTCATGGCTTTGTCCACATCGGCAGCTTCGGCCACACCCGATGCCACCAGCCAGGTAGCCTCGTTAAGCAGTTGGCCCAGGATACGGCTGACGATGCCGGCCGGGGCTTCGTTTTTACAGACGACCGGATCCTTGCCGAGTTGTCTGGCAAAAGCTTTGGCAGCGGCCAGGGTCTCGGCGCTGGTCTTATTGCCGGGCATGATTTCAACCAGCTTCATGATTGTCGGCGGGTTGAAAAAATGCATCTGGGCGACCTTCTCCGGCCGACCGGTCGCATCGGCCATCTCAGAAATGGACAGCGACGTGGTGTTTGTCGTGAAAATCGTATCCCTGGGCGCGAGCGCATCGATTTCGGCGAATATTTTCTTTTTGATGTCGAGATTCTCAATGGCGCTTTCAATGATGATGTCGGCTGTTTTGGCCGGGGACAGGTCGCCGGCTGTGGAAATCCGCGACAGGACGCCTGCTTTGTCTTCTTCGCTGATTTTTCCCTTGGCCACCCGTTTGGCCAGCCCGGTTTCAATCCGGGCCCTGGCTTTTTCGGAAAAGGACAGGTCAATATCGGTAATGACCGTGTTTAGCCCTTGCTGGGCGCATAGCTGGGCAATACCACCGCCCATGGTACCGGCACCGATGACCAGAACATTTTTAATTGTCATGCTTATGTCTCCTTAAGATATAAACCTGAAACAGGTGATTAGTTTATTCGTTCCACCACCAGGGCCACACCGTTTCCACCGCCGATACAGGCGCTGACCAGGCCGAACTGAACATCGCGGTCTTTCATGGCGTAGAGGAGCGTGGTCAAGATTTTTGAGCCGGTAGCGGCCACGGGATGTCCCAGCGCAATGGCCCCGCCGTTGACGTTGACTTTGGTGCGGTCGATATTAAGCTTTTGCTCGCAAGCAAGGTATTGGGCGGCAAATGCTTCATTCAGTTCGATCAGATCGATATCGGCAAGTGTCAGACCGGCGTGTTTGAGCGCAGCCGGGATTGCCTTGACCGGTGATAACCCGAAGCGTTTGGGATCGTATCCAACAAAGGCGTACCCGCGAATCAATGCCATCGGCGCAAGACCCATGGCGTTGGCTTTTTCCCGATCCATAATTACCTGGGCCGCCGCGGCATCGCATAATGCACAGGCGTTTCCCGCGGTAACCGTGCCGTCTTTATTAAATACCGGCTTTAATTTGGCCAAAGCGGACGCTTCAACGCCTTCCCGGTAGATTTCCTCATCCTTGAAAACCGTGACTTTTCCCTTTCTGCCCGGCACGTTGATGGGAACCACCTCGGCATCAAATTTTCCGGCTTTTACCGCTGCCTCGGTTTTATTATGACAGTCGGCGGCAAATTCATCCTGCGCCTCCCGGGTAATCCCCAGTTCCCTGGCGTATCTGTCGGTGAGGTCCCCCATAAGACCGCCGCCCAGGGGACACAAAAACCCGTCGCGATGCATCAGGTCTACCACGGCCCCCTGGCCCATGCGGTATCCCCACCGGGCCTTGGGCAGCGCAAAGGGGATTTGATTGGCACTTTCTGTACCGCCCACGAGGACGGTGTCCACATCTTCTGCCTTGATGGCCTGACTTCCCATGATGATCGCTTGAATACTGGAGCCGCAGCGAACATTGACCGAGACCGCCGGCGCATCCGTGGGAACGCCGCCTTTAACCGCGGTAAGCCGGGCCGGATTGGGCCCCACACCGGCCTGCCAGGCATTTCCAAAGATCGTCTGGTCAATCGTCTCTGGTGGAATTTTCGATCGTTTAATGGTTTCTTTTACAACAACGGCACCGAATTCCGGCGCACCCATCGATTTCAGCGAACCGCCGAATTTACCCCCGGCGGACCGGGCTGCGCCGATAATGACTACTTCTCGCATGGTTACCTCCTCAGGCGTATATAAATTATTTTTTCGCAGTGAATTGCGATAAATTATTATGACCGGTTAATCGGGACCTGCAGGCGACTGCAGCACCCCTTACCGGGTTCTTATTCTTTAATCTGGCGGACCGCTTTGGTCAATTCCGGAACGATCTCAAAAAGATCCCCGACGACGCCGTAATCTGCCTTGGCAAAAATCGGTGCTTCGGCATCCTTGTTAATGGCGACGATATTTTTAGATGTCGACATCCCCGCCAGGTGTTGAATGGCGCCCGATATACCGCAAGCCACATACAGGCTGGGAGATACGACTTTCCCTGTCTGTCCCACCTGATCCGAATGGGGCCGCCAGCCCTCGTCCACCGCCGAGCGCGAGGCGCCCACGGCGCCGTTAACCAGCGAGGCCAGTTCTTCGATCGCAGCGTAGTCTCCGCCGGTGCCGCGTCCCCCGGAAACGACAATGGCGGCTTCGGTCAGCTCCACTTTATCACCGGATTCTACTTTTTTATCGACCACCCGGGTTCTGGGTTCGTCAACCTGGACGTCAAATGTCTCGGTGGTACACGCATGGGATGATTTGGTAATGGGCATCACATTTGACCGGATGGCGACCAGTTGCGGCGTTCCTGTAATCGATACATCGGCCAGAATTTTCCCGCCGGACATCGGCCGGGTATAGGTCAATTGACCGTCTTCCAGGCGGATGGCAATGCAGTCCATGACAAGCCCTGCATCAAGCCGGGCAGCCAGCCGGGCGGCGAGGTCTTTTCCCTGGGCAGAGGCGCCAATCAAAACGACCTGGGGCGACGCGGATTGAATCGCCTGCGCGCAGACGGTCGTATACGATTCCGTCCGGTAATCCATCAGCAGGGGATCATCGGCTACCCATATTTTATCCGGACCGCAGGCTTCAAGGTCACCCGCGATATCGGCAATATCCCCGCCAAGAACCAAAGCGGTAAGGTCGGTATTTAATCCGTCGGCCAGCCGTCTTCCCTCGCTGACCGCTTCAAAGGATATTTTTCGAAAAGCGCCATCACGCTGTTCACAAATAACAAGCACTCCCTGTGTCATTTCCAGCTCCTTCTTCTGTTTTTGCGGTAGCCGTTTTAAATTACCTTGATCTCTTCGTGTAACACCGTGGCCAGTTTTGAAGCGATGTCGGCGGCATTCTCCCCGTCGATCATTTTAACCGGTTCTCTTTCCGGTGGAAATCTCAGTGCAGTCACGTTGATTTTTCGACCTGCCGGGCCGACGGTTTCCGGAGAAACATCCAGATCAGCCAGCGTAAGGGTCTCAATGGGTTTTTTCTTGGCCTTCATAATACCGGGCAGGGAAGCATAACGGGGCTCGTTGAGTCCTCGTTGGGTGGTGAAAAGGGCGGGTAGCGACGCCTCGGCCACAACGGTTGCGCCCTCAACGACCTGGTGACATTTGATTGTATCATTTTCCACAACGACTTTGGTCACCTGGGTGAACTGAGGTATATCCAGGTATTCGGCGACGGCAGCGCCCACCTGGTAGTTGTCTTCATCCACGGCCCGCATGCCGGCAATGACCAGGTCAAAGGGCCTGGCCCTGATGGCGGCCGCCAGTAATTTTGCCCGTGACAG
Source organism: Deltaproteobacteria bacterium (assembly GCA_003973265.1). Taxonomy (GTDB): domain Bacteria; phylum Desulfobacterota; class Desulfobacteria; order Desulfobacterales; family QNYZ01; genus QNYZ01. The sequence continues at coordinate 26,495 of QNYZ01000078.1, forward strand.
GGCATCGCTGCCCACGGTTGCCGGATCATTGATATGGACACCTGTATCAGCACCCATGGCCAGCGCTGTCCGGATGACTTCGACGGTTTTATCCGGCCCCATCGACAGGATGGTAACCGTGCCGCCCTGAGCCTCTTTGATTTGAAGTGCCGCTTCCACGGCCAGCTCATCATACGGGTTCATCACCCATTTAATGTCATCCGTCTTAATGGAGACATTGTCTTCCCCAATCTGGATAATAGATTCGGTATCGGGTACCTGTTTAACCAGTACAACTATTTCCACGGTAATGTCCTTTCATTCTGAATCGATCTGATTAGAAATTAACGATTCGCCTTGCGGATGCCCAGCTGATCCAGGGCAATGATCCATTTGCAGATATTGGTCGACCCTTCCACGATGAAATAGGTTGGCGTGTCGCGGTAAATCCGGGCAATCGGATACTCGGTGGAGTATCCATAGGCGCCCAAGATGCGCATGGCATAATTGGCACATCTGGTGACGGTTTCTCCGGCAAAGTATTTGGCCATGGCGACGTCCAGGCCGTTGTTGATCTGGCCATTGTCCTTGGCTTTGGCTGCTTTGTAAACGAGCAGTCGCGCGGCCTCGATTTCGGTGGCCATCTGGGCGATCAGGTCCTGGTTCATCTGGTATTTTCCGATGGCCTTGCCGAATTGTTTACGCTGATTGCAGTATTTGATTGATTCTTCCAGGCAGGCCTGGGCAACGCCCACTGCGCCGGCGGCCGCGGACAACCGGGTCTGGTTCAGTGAACCGAAAACGATTTTGGCGCCATCGCCGGGTTTTCCCAGAATATTTTCCTTGGGGACCCGGGTGTTGTTCAGGAAGACTTCTCCGGTGGGGGAAGAATGTGACCCCATCTTGTCCAGGGATGATGTCTTGATCCCGTTGAAATTTTTCATCTCCAGAACAAAAGCGGATAATCCCCTGGATCCTTTTTCCTTATCCGTATAGGCATAATAAATGAGGGTATCCGCATACGGCGCATTGGTAATCCACACTTTAGAGCCGTTTAAAAGCCAGTGATCTCCCTTATCTTCCGCCACCGAATCGAGGGCCATGACATCGGAACCGGCATCCGGCTCGGTAATGCCGAACCCGCCGATATGTTCAGCGCTGACCAGCTTGGGAATGTACTTTTTCCTCAGATCTTCATTGCCGTATTTATATATGGTGTATGCACAGCCGAGTGTCTGCATGTTCACCATGACACGCAGCGAGCTGCAGGCCCTGGCGATTTCTTCGGTAACGATCATGGCGGCCAGCCATCCCATGTCGTCTCCACCGTATTCCTCGGGGATGACGGTGCCGAAAAAGCCGAGTTCCCCCATGGGGCGAATGACCTCCTTGATGGGAAAGTGGTGATCCGCATCCCACTGGTCGGCATTGGGCGCGATTTTTTTGTCGGCAAAGCGGCGTACTTCTTTTTTCAGCATTTCCATATCTTTGGGCAATGAAAAATCCATCCTTACTCCTTTCGTTACATTAAAAATATTCAAAACCGATCAATTTATCCAGCATTTTACCCAGAATTTTATCTGGCTTTTTATTCAGGCAGGTTCAATGACGCTTGGAAAGCCCTGATAGCAGATTGCGGAATTTGGTGCAATCAAATGTTTAAAGCTACGATATAGCTATATTGCCATCATGGCTTAGTCAAGTATAAAAGGATGATGGATTATCGTTAGAGAGGCAAAACGATAAAGATCAGGCTAAATGCACCAATCTTACAACTTGACACCCATGGATGAAAACGATATCTTGAAAAGATTAGGTTAATTTGGCTGATGGAAATAATTTTAACTATAAATACAATATTTTAGAATATAGTCGCAGGGGCTCAATACGACCTGATGTTGTTTCAGGAAGGAAATAAACAGCTGATCATGACCGAGAAACCAGGGAACGAGATAAATATACGCAAGGGAAAACTGGCGAAATTACGGGCAATGCAGGTCAATCCGTATCCGAATCAGATTAAGATAACCCATACGGTTGAATCGGTAAATGCTGTCATTGAAACCGATGGCGAAAAACTGGCCGACAACGATAAACGGTTTGCGCTGGCCGGCAGAATCATGGCCATTAACCGCTTCGGAAAATCTGCCTTTATCCGTTTTCGGGATCGCACCGGGCAGCTTCAGGCCTATATTCGTAAGGATCAGGTGGGAGAAGACGCGTTTCTGCTGTTCCAAGAATTCGATATCGGCGATTTCATCGGGCTGGCGGGGACGATGTTTCAGACCCGGACCGGCGAATGGACGTTACTGGCCAGGGAGATCCAGATGGTCTGCAAGGCGATTCGGCCGCTGCCCGAGAAATTTCATGGAATAAAAGACCCGGAAAAACGTTATCGCCGCCGGTACCTTGATTTGATTATGAATCCACCGGCCCGGGATATTTTTATCAAGCGGGCCCGCATCGTACAGACGATCCGGCAGTTCCTCCTTGACCGTGCGTATCTTGAAGTGGAAACGCCGATGATGCACCCGCTTGCCGGCGGGGCCGAGGCGACCCCGTTTGTTACGCATCACCAGGCCCTGGGGATGGACCTGTACCTGCGGATTGCACCGGAATTATATCTGAAACGGCTGGTAGTGGGCGGCTTTGAACGGGTATTTGAAATCAATCGAAATTTTCGAAACGAGGGGATCTCCACGCGGCACAATCCCGAATTTACCATGCTGGAATTCTACCAGGCCTATGCCACCTATAAAGATTTAATGGATTTAACGGAGGAAATGTTTCAATCCGTCGCCAAAGCGCTTGGTAATTCACTGCAGATTCCGTATCAGGGCCATACCATAGATTTTTCGCCGCCCTGGCAGCGGATGACGCTGGCCGAATCGCTGGCATCCATCGGCGGCGTGGATCCGTCTCTTCTGAACGATAAAGAGGCCCTGCTTCAGGTGGCGGCGGATAAAGGCGTACGCCTGACCAAAACCGGACGGCTGGGGAAGATTGTCACCAAGCTGTTCGATGCCCTGGTGGAACCGAAACTGATTCAGCCGACATTCATTACCGGGTACCCGGTGGAGGTGTCTCCGCTGTCAAGGCGAAGTGAAGAATTCCCGGAGCTGACGGATCGATTTGAGCTTTTCATCGCCGGGTACGAAATTGCCAACGGGTTCTCCGAACTCAACGACCCCAAAGACCAGGAGGGCCGTTTTCTGCAGCAGGTGGAAGACCGCAAGGCCGGTGATGAGGAAGCGCACCTGATGGACCAGGCGTATATTGAGGCCCTGGAATACGGCATGCCGCCTACTGCGGGGGAGGGGGTCGGTATCGATCGCGTGACCATGCTGTTTACCGATTCGGTGTCCATTCGCGAAGTTATCTTGTTTCCACACATGCGGCCGGATACCGGCTGATTTTGACCGGATAGTTGATAATCATTAAAAAAGATCTGATTTGAGGTGTTATCACCATTATTTTCGATACGACTTCCTGATTATACAATTCGATGTCAGCGTCAGGTATTCTCAGGGGGGGAGATGAAAAGAAACCCCGGCACTCATGGCTTTTGAATATTTTATCGGCGCCCGGTATCTGCGGGCCAAACAAAAACAATCCTTTATTTCGCTGATCACGATTCTTTCCATTGCGGGCGTGACCGTCGGTGTCATGGCATTGATTGTCGTTATTGCCGTCATGACGGGGTTTGAATCCGATTTAAAAACGCGTATCCTGGGGATTGAGTCCCACCTGGTGGTTCGGCGTCATGGGGAACCTATTTCAAATTTCCGTGAAATTCGCAGGCAGGTGGCAGAGATTCCGGGGGTGGCGGCTGCCACACCCGCGCTCAATGATCAGGTCATGCTGCGGTCTGCCGGGGGCATATCCGGCGCCATGTTTCGGGGGGTGGACGTTGAAACTGCCGGCGGGGTCATCAATGTGCTTACGCCGGATTTACTGGATAGACTTCGAAAACCGCCGTCAGACAACGGTTCCGGGTTTGTTCCGCCGGGAATTATCCTGGGGAAGCAGCTGGGGCGCCAGCTGGGTGTGGTTGAAGGGGATATCGTGTATATTATTTCGCCCCGGGGCATGTTGATCCCGGCCGGCCATATTCCGGGGATGCACCGGTTTAAGGTGGTCGGTTTTTTTGAGTCAGGCATGTATGAGTTTGATGGTGCGCTGGCCTATATTCTTTTATCCGAGGCGCAGCGAATGATGCGCATGCCCCATGCGGTCAGCGGGATTGACGTTCGCCTGTATGACGCAGGTCAGGCCGAAAGTATTGCCGCCCGAATTAACGATACGCTCGGGTTTCCTTTTTGGAGCCAGACCTGGATGCAGATGAATAAAAACCTGTTTTCCGCTTTAAAGCTGGAAAAGGTGGTGATGTTTATCATCCTGGCCCTGATTGTACTGGTGGCCGCATTTAACATCGCCAGCAGTTTGATCATGATGGTCATGGAAAAAACACGGGATGTCGCCATTTTAAAGGCGATGGGAGCCACGAACAGGAGCATTCGCAAAATTTTTGTTTTCAAGGGGCTGGTGATCGGAATTGTCGGAACGACGCTGGGCGTCATCTTCGGTTTTATCCTGTGCGGGCTTCTCGAAAAGTATAAGTTCATTGAATTGCCCGGAGATGTCTACTATCTCACCACCCTGCCGGTTCAGCTCGAGATGTCGGATGTGGCGATGATTGCGGTTTCCGCCATTGTTATCTGCTTTCTGGCCACGCTGTATCCGGCCGGCCAGGCGGCCAGACTCGACCCCGTGGATGCGATACGTTATGGATGAACCGAGCCGTCGGAAAGAGAATCCGCAAGAGCACCCGTTGATCAGGGCGGAAGGGATATGTAAAAGCTTTCGGAACAGCCTTTCGAAAATCGATATTCTGAAAAATGTCGATTTTGAAGTGGCGGCAGGAGAAACCATGGCCGTCGTAGGACCGTCGGGCATCGGGAAATCAACCCTGCTTCATATTTTCGGCACGCTGGATCGCCCGGACCAGGGGCGGGTATTGTTCCATGGCCAGGATGTTTTTTCCCTGGATCAGGAGAGGCTGTCCGCTTTTCGAAATGAATCGGTCGGGTTTGTTTTTCAGTTTCATCATCTGCTGGCCGAATTCAATGCGCTCGAAAATGCCATGATGCCGGCGTATATTCATGGGAAAAGCAGGCCCGATGCATTGCAGATGGCCGAGGAAATTCTCGTACGGGTCGGCCTGAAAGATCGGCTCCATCATCCGGTGACCAGGCTGTCGGGCGGGGAACAGCAGCGGGTGGCGCTGGCACGGGCGCTGGTCATGAAGCCGCTGGTGCTGCTGGCCGATGAGCCGACCGGGAATCTGGACGAGAAAAATGCACAGCAGGTTCACGAATTACTGATGGCTTTAAATCAAGAATTCGGAATGACTCTGGTCGTGGTGACCCATAACCCGGGTCTAGCCGCGCTGATGGCACGCCGTGTGACCATTCGCGGGGGAAGTCTTCTGGATACGGAATGAGAAAATAATGAAAAAATACCTGATCTTAATAGTGTGTCTGATAATTTTGCCAGGCGGCGTTGCCGCCAGATCGCTTACCCCCGAGAAAGTAGGGGTACTTCCTTTCAGCATCCATGCCGGCGAGGAGATGGCCTATCTGGAAGATGACATTCGAAAAGTCATTGAAAAAAGACTGTCGGCAGACGGCGCCGAAATTGTTACGCTTAAACCGTTGCCCGGTGAAGCAGAAATATCGTCAGACATCGATCCTGAAAAGATTCGTCAGATCGGAATAGAGGCCGGGGCCGATTTTGTGGTGTGGGGGAGCATGACCTGGATTGATGGCCAGTACAGTATTGATGCAAAAGTGATGAGTCCGTTCAGTACCGATCCGGTTCTGGATCCGATCCGGACATATTTTATTTCCGGTCACGGTATTGAAAATATACCCAATACGATAACCGGGCTTTCACGTCAGCTGGCGTTTCATATCTTCAAGCGGGAGAAAATTGCCCGGGTCCTTATCATGGGCAATCAGCGTATCGAGGCCGATGCCATCCGGAAAAACATTCATACAGGGCCGGGAGATGTGTTTTTAACCAAAAGCCTTTCCGATGATTTGCGGCGAATCTATGGCATGGGGTATTTTGATGATGTCCGTATTGAATCCGAGGAAGGACCCGACGGAAAAACAATTATCATTACCGTCAAGGAAAAGCCAACAATTCGGAAAATCAAGTTTAAGGGAAACCGGGTGTTTGAAGACAAGGAGCTTCTGGATATACTGGATCTCAAAACCGGGGCGATTCTGAATAACCTGACAATTCAGGAGAATATTGACCGGCTGGAAAGCCGGTACAAAGAGAAAAACTATCAAAATATTCAGATAAAACCGCAAGTTGAATCGGTTGCGAATAATCAGGGCGACCTTACTTTTCTAATCACCGAAGGCGGTAAGGTCAGAATTAAAAAAATTGAGTTTATGGGAAATTCGGTCTATTCCGACGACGACCTCAGGGATGAGATGAAAACGTCTGAAAAAGGTATTTTTTCGTGGCTGACCTCTTCGGGAGATCTGAAAAGAGAAGACCTTGACCAGGATATTTCAAGACTAACCGCGTTTTACCAGAATAACGGGTTCATCGACGCCCGGGTTGGCGAGCCAGACGTTACCACCAAAGACAACTGGATCTACATTAAAATCAAGATCTATGAAGGGGCGCGATACAAAGTCGGAAAGATTGCGCTGACAGGCGACCTGATCCGGCCGACTGAAGCGTTGATGAAGAAAATAAAAATCAGTAAAGAGCCGTATTTTAACCGTAAAGTACTGCGAAACGATATCGTATACCTGTCTGACCTGTATGCAGACAGGGGATATGCCTATCCGAATATTATTCCGAAAATTGATAAAGATAAGAAGAACCGGGTGGTTAATATTGATATCAATGTTCAAAAAGGCCCCCAGGTATATTTTGAAAAGATCATTATAGGTGGAAATACCCGGACCCGAGATAAGGTTATCCGCCGGATGCTGAAGGTAAACGAAGGCGGGCTCTTCTCAGGGGAAAAGTTGAGACGCAGCGTTCGCAATCTTCAACGGTTGGGGTATTTTGAAGATGTACAGGTTAATACCCGCAAAGGCAGTGCTGACGACCAGATGATCCTTGATATCCAGGTCAAGGAAAAATCAACGGGAAATTTCAGCCTGGGTGGGGGATATAGCAGTGTGGAAAAGGTGTTTGCGACCGGTTCTATCACGGAACGGAACCTGTTGGGGTATGGGGTGAATCTCCAGATGAAGGCCAACCTGAGCAGCAAGACCACCCGTTACTCGCTGAGCCTGACCGAACCCTGGCTGTTTGATATTCCGCTGTCCGCGGGAATTGAGCTCTATAACTGGGAGTACGATTACGATACCTACGATAAGAAAAGCACGGGCGGCAGCCTGAAGGCCGGATATCCGATATTCAGGGACACCCGCCTCTATCTGAAATATTACTATGATATCGCGGACGTCGATAATATTGATGAAGACGCCGCCCAGTCGATCAAAGATCTTGAAGGTAAAAATGTAACCAGCGCTGTGATCGCAGCATTGCACTACGATTCGAGAAACCGGTTTTTCTATACAACCCGGGGACAGGATCATCGGATCAGTATTGAATATGCGGGTATTGGCGGTGACGTCAAATTTACTAAATATACCGGTGAGCTGGGTATTTATTTCCCGATTTTGTATGGTCTGGTGGGCTTTTTGCATACGGAAGGTGGATATGTTGAACAGAATGGAAACGGTCTGCTGCCGGATTATGAACGGTTCTATCTGGGCGGGATTCACTCGATACGTGGATTCAAGTGGCGGGGTATCAGCGCCCGGGACGAAGACGGCGCAGAAATCGGCGGAGAAAAGTATGTTCAGTTCAACGCCGAAATACATATTCCGCTTTTAAGGGAAGCGGGTCTCCTCGGGGTCCTTTTTTATGATACGGGCAATGTTTTTGGTACCGGGGACAAGATTGATCTGGGACAGTTGCGTCAGGGCGCCGGTTTTGGAATCCGGTGGAACTCTCCTGTGGGGCCAATCCGGCTGGAGCGGGGATATATCCTTGACCCGGAGGAGGGCGAGGACCGTGACGGGCGGTGGGAATTTACCATGGAAGCGGCGTTTTAAGCGACGCGTATAAATGATACCCAAATAGATATAATAAGGGGGATTTCAGATGCGGATGATAGGTAAGACTCTGCTGATAACAGCAATGGTTATCGGTCTTTTTGTCCCGGTAACGCGGGGTGCCGGCGTAAACAAAATAGGCATCATAGATTTTCAGAAAATCCTGGAAACATCCAATGCCGGCAAAGCCGCCCAGGAGAAGATCAATACCGCGGGTAAGAAAATGGAAGCGGAGCTCCAGGAAAAGGGGAAAGAGATCGAGGCCCTTCAGAAGAACCTGGAGCGGGAAAACATGGTGCTGAACAAAGAGGCCCGGGATGAAAAACAACGGGAGATCCGGATCAAGATCAACGATGCGAAAACGCTTGAGGCCAGGTATCGCAGAGATATCAAGCGGACCCGGGCGCAGGTTATTCAGAAAATAGAAAAAGAAGTTTTCGATGTGGCGCAGAAAATTGCAAAAGAGAGTGGATTCCAGTTGATCCTGGAAAAACGGGCCGGAGGGGTTATCTACTTTGAGCCGGCCTGGGAGATAACCGCGCAGGTCATTGAAAAGTATAACGCCGAATTTGCCGCATCGGGAAATAAAGAGTAGATCATTGATCATGGAGATGAACCTGGAGGCGATTTCCCGGCTGATCGGCGGGGAGGTCATCGGAGAGAAAGAGAAGCGTATATCCGGGGTCGCACCCTTTGACGATGCGGGTCCGCACCAGATTACCTGCGCATTTCGGCCGGGATTTCTAAAAAAAATTCAGGCATCCCGGGCCGGGGCGATTATCGTTCCCCGGCATATCCGAAGTGACGGACAAAACCTGGTGGCGGTGGAAAATCCCCAGCTGGCCTTTATTAAAATTGTTAACCGGTTTTTTTCTCCCCGGGATGTGGGTACCGGTGTGGATCCGATGGCTGCTGTCGGCGATGATTTTAAGGCTGGAGAGGCCCTTTATGTCGGCCCCTGTGCTGTTATCGGCAAAAATGTCCGGTGCGGCCATCGCGTGAAGATTCATGCCGGGGTCGTCATCGGCCCGGGCGTTGTTGTCGGGGATGACGTGGTCATTTTTCCCAATGTCACCATTGGGGAACGGTGCCGGATCGGAGACCGGGTCACCATTCATCCGGGCGCGGTGATCGGTAGTGACGGTTTCGGGTTTGCCCCGGATGGCGAAAAATACGTTAAGATTCCCCATACCGGGATTGTCAGGATCGATGATGACGTGGAAATTGGTGCCAATACCACCATTGACCGGGGGACATTTGGTCAGACCTGGTTAAAAAGAGGGGTCAAGACCGACAACCTTGTTCATGTGGCCCACAATGTCACTGTGGGAGAGGATACGCTTCTGGTGGCCCAGGTGGGGATTTCCGGCAGCTCGACGCTGGGGCGCCATGTGATCATGGCCGGCCAGGCCGGAATGGCCGGCCATCTTGATATTGGAGATCATGTGACCATTGGCCCCAGGGCCGGTATTGCAAAATCAATCAAAGACGGACAGGTCGTATCCGGCGCACCGGAGATGCCCCATCGTTTGTGGTTGAAAGTGGTGCGCCTGATTCCCCGGCTGCCTGAATTTTTTAAAAAACTGTCACGGATAGAGAAGCGCCTGGAAGTACTGGAAGATAAACCGAAGAAATGAATGAAAGGTCTGCCTGATTTAAGCGGGATCGGATTCAAAAAGGATCAGCTTGAAGAAGATCGGATTAAGGAAAATTGGATTCAGAAATGATCGGGTGGAAGAAAGATCAGGATGAAAAAGACATACGATATTCGCGGGATTATGGAGCGCCTGCCGCATCGATACCCTTTTTTGCTCGTCGACCGGATTATCGATCTCATTCCCGGCAAGAAGGTGATAGCCCTTAAAAATGTAACCATGAACGAACCCTTTTTCATGGGCCATTTCCCCAGAGAGCCGGTGATGCCCGGTGTTTTGATTCTGGAGGCCATGGCCCAGGCCGGCGGCGTGCTTACCTTCGAATCGGTATCTGAAGAGAAAAAGAAAACCATGACCTTTTATTTTTCGACAATGGACGGGGTTCGGTTCAGAAAGTTAGTGGTTCCCGGGGACCAGCTGATATTTGAGATTGAATTATTAAGAATGCGTTCCAATGCAGTCAAAATGGCCGGTACGGCAAAAGTCGACGGTGCACTGGTGGCTGAGGGGCAAATGATGGCATCGATCGGATCAAATAAATGATACATAAATCAGCAGTTATTGATAAAAAAGCGACACTTGATTCAACGGTAACCGTCGGGCCTTATTCGGTGATCCGGGATCATGTCACCATCGGGCCGGGGACGGAGATCGGTTCACACGTCACCATCGACCGGTATACGGACATCGGGTCGGATTGCCGGATATTCAATCATGCCTCGATCGGTGCGGCACCCCAGGCGATAAAATATCAAGGGGAGAAAACCCGGTTGAAAATTGGTAACCGGACCGTGATTCGAGAATTTGCCACCCTCAACCGGGGAACCTCTTTTGGCGGGGGGATTACGGAAGTGGGTGATGATAATTTCCTGATGGCCTATACCCATATTGCCCATGACTGCAAAACCGGAACCGGTGTTATCATGGCCAACAATGCCACCCTGGCCGGACATATCGTCTGCGGCGATCATGCCACCATCGGTGGGCTGGTTGCGGTCCATCAATTTGTCCAGATCGGCGCGTTTTCCTACGTGGGCGGAAAATCAGCGGTGGTGAAGGATGTTCCTCCCTATATGATTGCCGCCGGTGACCGGGCCCGGCTGCACGGCCTGAACAAGGTCGGGTTGAAACGACATGGGTTTTCAAATGAGACGCTCTCTTCACTGAAGAAAGCCTATCGGATCATTTTCCGTATCGGGTTGACATTGAACGAGGCGATTGAACGGGTCTCTGCTGAAGTGGAGCAGGTGCCCGAAGTCACATTTCTAATCGATTTCATAAAAGAATCCAGCCGGGGAATCACCCGATAATTCCGGGAATGGGTTGAGGACAATGACTCAATGAAACGAAAGCTGCGTGTCGCTGTCATTGGTGTGGGATACCTGGGAAAATTTCATGCCGAAAAATATGCCGGAATGACGGATGTTGATCTGGTCGGCGTGGTGGATGTTGATGCGACGCGGGCGCATCAGGTGGCAGAGCGGCTGAATACCCGCGCTTTTACCCGGCATGAGGATCTTTTCGGTAAAGTGGATGCGGTCAGCGTGGTGACACCGACCCCCGGGCACTATCAGATCAGCCGTGATTTTCTCAAGCAGGGTGTTGACACGTTTGTTGAAAAACCGATGACAGTTACCCTGGAAGAGGCGGATGAATTGATCGCTCTGGCCGGATCCAGAAACCTGATTATACAGGTCGGACACCTGGAACGGTTTAACCCGGCGGTGGTGGCCCTGGCCGATGTGATTGACGGGCCGATGTTTATCGAATCGCACCGGTTGAGCCTGTTTAAAGACCGGGCCCTTGATGTGAGCGTGGTCCTTGATCTGATGATTCATGACATCGATATCCTGCTTAATTTTGTCGGCTGTGAGATCAAAACAATCCATGCGTCGGGCGTGGCCGTGATTACCGATCGGGTGGACATTGCCAATGCCCGCCTTGAATTTGAAAACGGGTGTGTCGCCAACGTGACCACCAGCCGGGTATCGATGAAAAACCAGCGAAAACTGCGGTTGTTTCAAAAAAATGCTTATATTGCTGTGGATTTTGCCGAGCGCGAAATCGTCACGGTGATGCGGGACGCAACGGACGGCCCTCATCTGATTCCCGGCATGAAAATCGAGCGCCATCGATTTGAACACGAAGACCCCCTTGACACTGAACTTCGATCATTCGTCAAATCGGTCAACCGCAGGGAGGCTTCCAAGGTCCCCGGGGAGGCGGGGCGGAATGCCCTGTCCGTTGCCCTGAATATCGTGGATCAGATTGAAGCCAATACCCGGCGGTTAACCGGATAAGGCCGCCGATTGTGGGAAGAAGCAGACCCAGACAGGTGATGATCATTGCCGGCGAAGTGTCGGGAGATCTTCATGGTGCCGAGGTGGTTCGGGCTATTTTACGGGAAACCCCCGAGACGGTCTTTTCCGGTATGGGGGGGGCAGCGATGGCATCGGCCGGCGTTGATATCCTGGTGGATGCCGCCTCTTTGAGCGTGATGGGGATTACCGAAGTTCTGACGCGAATCGGGCCGATTCTTGACGGGTTTCGTATTATCCGACGGGCGCTCAGGGCAATTCAGCCCGATCTGCTGATCCTGATTGATTTTCCCGATTTCAACCTTCGCGTGGCGCGTATTGCAAAATTACTGGGTATCCGTGTCCTGTACTATATCAGCCCCCAGATCTGGGCCTGGCGAACGGGCCGGGTAAAAACAATCAGAAAACGGGTTGATCACATGGCGGTTATCTTTCCCTTTGAGACCCGCTTTTTTACCGGGAACGACGTGGATGTGACCTATGTCGGGCATCCCCTGCTTGATCATCAATGGCCCATGGTCAACGCGCCCGGTAACGATCCTTTTCCGGTTATCGGGCTGTTGCCCGGCTCCCGGCCCCAGGAAATCAGCCGGCATCTGCCACTGATGCTGGAAAGTGCACTGGCCATCCGCCGCCATTCTGGCCCGGCCCGTTTTTTAATCGGGCCGGTTGATGCGGCACAGCAGGCGCTTGCTGCCGCCATGGTAAAGGCGCACCACGCCACGGGTATCTGCGACATTATCGATGGGGGCGCGCGGGCTGTTTTCTCCAGATGCCATCTGGTCATTGCCGCTTCAGGAACCGTGACACTGGAAGCCGCTATTTCCGGTGTGCCCATGGTCGTGATTTACAAGGTGTCGCCGTTGAGCTATCTGCTGGGCCGGGTCATGATTCGGGTCAAATTTATCAGTCTGGTCAACCTCGTTGCCGGGCGGGAAGTGGTTCCCGAGCTGATACAAAAAGAAGCCTCACCCGGCCGTATCACCGGAAAGGTGCTGGAAATCCTCAGTCAACCGGGCCGTCTGGATACGATTCGTCGGGATCTGGCAGATGTCAGAGAGATACTTGGTACCGGCGGGGCTGCCCGGCGGGTGGCGAAAATTGCACTTGAAATGATGGTGTAGTTCTTGTTTTTTTTGGATGTCCGCCTTGGAACGGGCATCCATTTTTAACGCGAAAAGATTTGTGGATGTTATCATACAGAGAAAAAGAATGCCGGTATTCTTAACCCAGCTTTTTACGGGCCGGATCGGTCAACTGCTGCGGATGGTGAAAGACCATCGGGCACGGCTCTTTTTTGCCCTGATGGCGATGGTCGTGGTGGCGGCCAGCCAGGCTGCGATTCCGTTTGTGCTGAAACATGTCATGGACGATATCTTCGTCAATAAAGATTCCCAAATGCTCAACCTGATTCCCGTCGGGGTTATTGTGCTCTACCTGGTTCGGGGCGCGGCCATGTATTATCAGGCGTACCTGATGAAGTACGTCGGCGAAAAGATCGTGATGCGTCTGCGCAACCGACTCTACAACCGCATCCAGGATCTTCCGCTTTCATTTTTTCATAAAGAACAGACCGGCGCGTTGATGTCGCGGATCACCCATGATGTCAGTATTGTCCGGGAGATGATATCCGATGCCATGACCGGTATTGTGAAAGATGCCGTCATGATCCTGGGGCTGGCCATTTACATTTATGTTCAGGACTGGAAGCTGGCCATGGCCGCCACGGTCATTTTGCCCATTGCCTTTTACCCCATTTCCCAGTTCGGGCGAAGGATCCGCCGGTACAGCACCGGGTACCAGGCGGCCATGGCGGACATGAGCGCCTTTTTATTTGAAACATTTACCGGCAACAAGATTGTCAAGGCTTTCGGCATGGAGGCCTATGAAAAGAACCGGTTTAAAACAAAATCGACGGACCTCTTCCGGCTTCAGATCAAACAGGTCGTTGTCCGGGCCCTCTCCTCACCGGTGATGGAGTGTCTCGGGGGATTCGGCATCGCCTTTATTATCTGGTTTGGCGGGCGGCAGGTCATTGCCGGAACGCAGACCGTCGGCACGTTTACATCGTTTATCGCGGCGGTGCTTCTGCTCTACGACCCGGTCCGGCGATTGAGCAAGTTCAACAACACGATTCAACAGGGGATGGCCGCTGCCGACCGGGTCTTTGATATCATCGAACACCCCTCCGAGATTAAAGAGGTGGATCATCCGGTGGTGGTGCCGGATGGCCCCCATCGGATCTGCTTTAAAAATGTGTCCTTTGGCTATTCGGATGGTGAAACCGTTTTAAAAGGGATCGATCTGGACGTTCATCCGGGTGAAATTGTTGCCCTGGTCGGCGCCAGCGGCGGTGGTAAAACCACCCTGGTCAACCTGATTCCGCGCTTTTTCGATACCACCGAAGGCGTGATCGAAATCGACGGGCAGGATATCCGGGGCGTATCCCTGGCTTCCCTGCGCCGGCAGATCGCCATTGTTACCCAGGAACCGATTTTGTTCAACGACTCGGTCCGCCACAATATCGCCTATGGCAGACAAAAGGCATCGGCCGGGCAGATCGTGGATTCCGCCCGGGCGGCATATGTCGATGGCTTTGTTTCCCGTTTTCCGAATGGATACGATACCCGGATCGGCGAACTGGGAGATCGTCTGTCCGGCGGTGAAAAACAGCGGCTCTGTATTGCCCGGGCATTGTTAAAAGACGCCCCGATCCTGATCCTGGACGAAGCCACCTCTTCGCTCGACTCCGAGTCAGAACAACTGGTCCAGAAAGCCCTGGAGAATCTCATGCGTGGCCGGACCACCTTTGTGATTGCCCATCGGCTCTCTACCGTGCGATACGCGGACCGGATTGTCGTGATTGACGGTGGCCGCATCGTGGAAACAGGGACCCACCAGGAATTGCTCAAACAGCAGGGGGCCTATTTCAATCTTTGCCGGATTCAGTCTGCCAAAGACATAACCATCGGGGAGATAACCGGCGGGGAGATAACCGGCGGGGATACGATCGCCTGCGACAGGGGTACGGAGATACCGGCATGACGTTCAACTCAATCATCAACCGGTATATTTTTCGGGAACTGCTTCCCCCGTTTGCGCTTAATATCGTTTTTTTTACCTTTGTGTTTTTGATGACCAAAATCCTGAATATAACCGATATGATAATCAATTATCATGTCGGCCTCGGGACCATCCTGAAAATGATCGCCTATTTTATTCCCTTTTTCCTGGGATTCGTGATTCCCATCGCCGTGATGATGAGCGTGCTGTTGACTTTTTTACGGATGTCCGGTGACAATGAGGTGATTGCCCTGCGCGCCGGCGGTGTCAGCATATACAGCCTGTTGACACCGGTTATTGTGTTCAGCGTGCTGGGGGCGTTATTGACATTCTGGGTGTCGACCACCGGCCTGCTCTGGGGAAGACTCGGCCTCAAGCAGCTGACCTATGATGTCGCGGCGTCCAATTTAAATATCGGGATTAAATCGCGGCAGTTCAGTGATGATTTCAACGGTGTAACCATCTATGTCAATTCCATTGATCCCCGGACCGGCAATTTGGAGGATGTCTTTATCGAAGATCGCAGGGACAAGCGCATGGTGAGTACAATCGTGGCTCCCCGGGCGGTTTTATTCAACGAGAGCGACGGCCTGGAGGCCCGGGCCCGGCTGTTTGACGGGACGTTGAACCAGGTCAATTTAAAGGGGCAGACTGTCAATTCAATCAAGTTCGGCGTGTATGACCTGCGGCTGGATTTAAAACGGGCCCCTGTGATCAAGCACAATAAACGGAAAAGCCGGAAAGAGATGAATCTGGCCGAACTTCGAAACTATTTGCGCAACGCCAAAGAAAAGAATGGACATTACTACTCGATTTTAATCACCTATTATAACAAGTTTGCCATTCCGGTCACATGCATTTCCCTGGGACTGCTCGCCGTTCCGCTGGGAGTCCTGGCCAGCGGGCTGAGGAAATCTTTCGGCCTGGGTCTCGGCATGTTTTTCCTGTTTATCAATTACGCCCTGATGTCCGCCGGAAAGGTTTTTGGTGAGGCGGGTATTTATCCGCCGATTATCGGTACATGGATGCCCAATCTGGTGACCCTGCTGGTGGCAGGGTACTTCTTCTACCGGTCCGCCGATAACAGGACCTTTCGTTTTAACTGGCGCCGCCGACGTGGGCAGAAGGTGAGATGAAAACTGAATATTTAATAATTTCTTCACTGCCGTCGGGTCTGCCATGTCGATAATCAACCGATATATCATCGGCGAAGTGATCAAGCAGTTCATGATCCTGATGGGCACCCTTGTTTCGATTTATTATGTCGTCGATTTTTTTGAAAAGATTGATAATTTTATTGGAAGCAGGATCGCCGCTTCAAGAATTGTCACCTATTTTGCCTATAAACTTCCCTTTATTTCCGCGCAGATGATCCCGATCTGTCTGCTGCTGGCCGTTATCGTTACCTTTGGACTGATGAACCGGCATAACGAGCTGGTTGCGTTTCGAAGCAACGGCATCGGAATCTTTCATCTTTTAAAACCGGTACTCATGATCAGTGCCGTATTCGTCGTGATTCTGTTCATGCTTTCCGAAGTCGTTGTTCCGGTCACCGTCAGCAAGACCAATCGCATCTGGCTTGAAGAAGTAAAGAAAAAATCGGTAAATACTTCCAGGTCGCGGAATATCTGGATACGGGAAAAACAGCGGATTATTCATATTGAGTATTATAATCCCGCCAAAAAAGCCGTTAACGGATTTGTCGTTTATGAATTTGACCCGGATTTTAACCTGGTACGTCGTCTGGATGCACCAAAAGGCGTTTTTAAACCGCCCAACTGGGTCATGCTGGATGCCATGGAACAGAAATATAATTCGAAAACCGAGATGTACGACGTATTGTCCCACGATGAAGTTATCATATCGATTGACCTGAAGCCGGAGGATCTGACCCGGGTCGTCAAGGGGTCCGAGGAAATGGGATTTATCGAATTGATGCGATATATCCGCCAGGTGGAATCCGAAGGATATGACGTCACGCCCTATCGGGTGGACCTGTATGGCAAGGCCGCTTTCCCGTTTGTCTGCCTGCTGATGGGCCTGCTAGGTACCGGGATTGCCGCCAAGATTCGTTCCAAGGACAGCCTGGCCTTTGTTGTGGCCGCCGCCATCGGCCTGGCATTTTTATACTGGACCGCCTATGGACTCTTTATTTCACTGGGATATGGAGAAGTGCTTCCGCCGCTGGTGGCCGCCTGGGCGACCAATGCCATCTTTTTCTTTTTGAGTATTTATCTCCTGGTTATCGCGATTTGACTACCAGCTGTCGGGCCATGAATAAAATAATTCAATACATCCGTACTGTTGCCATGAGCGAGGACGTCCCGCCGGCCGCTTTTCGGCCGGACCTGTCGGTGCTTTCCGGCATATCGGTCATGTATGGCGGCGTTCAGAAAATTCGGAGTGACCTCTACCTGAAAAAGTGGTGGCCGGCGGCCCGGCTCTCCTGCGGGGTGATTTCCATCGGTAACCTGGCCGCCGGTGGCACCGGGAAAACGCCCATGACGGATTATGTGGCCAGGCAGTGCAGCCGGCTGGGATACAAAACGGCCGTGTTAAGCCGGGGGTATCGGGGGCAGGCCGAGCGTCACGGGGGGGTTGTCAGTGACGGGCAGAGGGTATTGATGACGCCTGACGCTGCCGGAGATGAGCCGCTTATGCTGGCCGCCTCACTTCCCGGTATTCCCGTTATCGTGGGGCGGGACCGGTTCCGGTCCGGACAGCTGGCCATTGACCGGTTCGGGGCGGAGATTGTTATTCTGGATGACGGGTTTCAGCACCTTCAGCTGGAAAGGGACCTTGATCTTCTGCTTCTCGACGGGGGGCGGCCCTTCGGAAATGGCCATCTGCTCCCGCGGGGTGTTTTGAGGGAACCCCCTTCGGCCATTTCGCGGGCGGATGCCGTGGTGCTGACGCGGACCGGTCTAACGAAAAATTCGGGAGAATTAACCGGTACCGATAACCACTGCTTTTCGGGGAAACCGGTATTTCGATGCGACCATCAACCGCGCGTTGCAGGGGTGCTTGCGGCCGGCCAGGTTCCCGGGCCGTTTGGTCAGAACCGGCCGGGCGCACCTTCCGGCGCGGATATACTGGTTCGGCGGCGGGTCTTTGCTTTTTCGGGGATTGCGCGAAACGACTCGTTTCTCGACAGCATTGGCCGGCTGGGCGGTCATACCGTGGGCCATCAGGGTTTTTCCGATCACTTTTCCTATAACCCCGCCGATCTTGCCGATCTCGGCCATACCGCCGTGCGGTTAAATGCCGACTGCATGGTGACAACCGCCAAGGATTATGTGCGGATTGCCGGTATGCGGCCCCTGCCGCTGGACCTGGTGGTGGTGACGGTGGAGATGAATTTCAGGACAGGGCGCTTTGATGAATTTTTGTCCGGCCAGCTGGCACGGATCGCCTCTTGTGTAAATCGGATCTGAAAGAACCCGCCCGGTGTTTAAGACTTCATGTGGGCAATCGTCCGGGTCGTGCTTTTGCCCGCCACCAGGGGGACCAGGACGACCCGCCCGCCCCGATCTTCAACTTCCCTGCGGCCGACAACCGTATCGAGGGTATAGTCGCCCCCTTTCACCAGGATGTCGGGCTGCAATCGGCGAATAAGCGGCAACGGGGTGTCTTCATCAAAGATAACGACGATATCCACAACGCGGATATTGGCCATGACCAGGGCACGTTCTTCCTCGGTCGTCACCGGCCGGCCGGGTCCCTTCAGCCGTTTCACCGATGCATCCGAGTTTAGGGCGACCACCAGTTTGTTCCCTTCTCCGGCGGCGGTCTTGAGCAGCTTGATATGTCCCGCATGGAGGATATCAAAGCATCCGTTGGTAAAAACCACCTGCTCACCGGCATCCTGCCATTGACGGACCAGGTGCGCTGCTTCGTCAGCGGAAAATATTTTTTCGGCGGCCATGGCTTTTTCATCCCAGTCGGCATGTTTAAGTTCAGCCCGGGAAATAGACTGGGTGCCCAGTTTTTCGACCACAACGCCGGCGGCGATATTGGCCAGGCGTGCGGCGTCGGTCATGGAAAGGCCCGACACGCGGGCGGCGGCAAACGTGGCGATCACGGTATCGCCGGCACCGGATACGTCCCAAATTTCCCGGGACCTGGCCGGAATATGGGTCTCGGTATCCTGGTTAATACAGGACATCCCCTCATGCCCCCGGGTAATAAGCAGGCTCTCCAGCGCCAGCTGTTCAATCAGCTGTCTTGCCTGCGCAACGAGCGGTATGGCCGCGTTTTCGGGCCCGGGAAAAAGCTGGTTGAATTCCGACAGGTTGGGGGTAATACAGGTGCTTCCCCGGTAATGTTCCCAGTCGGTTCCCTTGGGGTCGACAAATACCGGGATATTTTCCTTACGGCAGCGGCCGATGATCTGAGGCGCCAGGTCGGTAAAAAAAATACCCTTGCGATAGTCGGATAAAATCACGGCCCGCGCTTCCGGCAGATGGGCGGTAAAAGCGTCGAGCAATAATGACAGCGCCTCGTCCGATGGCGGTGCCGGCGATTCTTCGTCCATGCGGATCAGCTGCTGGCCCTGTCCGATCAGGCGTGTCTTCGTTGTCGTCGGCTGAGTATCCGTGCCGATCAGCGTATGCGGAACCGCTCTTTGCGTTAGCAATGATGATAACTGCTTTCCCGAAGCATCGTTTCCCCGTACGCTGATGAGGACCGGTTGACAGGTCAGTCCCTGCAGGTTGAGGGCCACATTGGCTGCGCCGCCCGGACGCATGAATTTTTTTTCAACGTGCAGTATCGGCACCGGCGCTTCCGGTGAAATTCGCTCAACGCCGCCCCGGTAATAGATGTCCAGCATGACATCGCCCAGGACGATTATTTTTAAATCAGAAAAATGGGGAAAAGAAGCGTTCATTTCAACCTTTTGCTTCCAGGAGAGCCTGTTCGATCTGCCGTGCCCATACGTGGAGAATAAAAATATGGGCTTCCTGGATTCGCTGGGTACTTTCCGCCGGGATAATGATCGCCTGGTCGGCGGCGTCTTTCAGGCGGCCGCCGGTCCTGCCGGTCAGGCCCACGGTCACCAGGCCTTTTTCGTGTGCCGTCTCAATGGCTGCCACAATATTGTCCGAATGACCGGATGTGGACAGGCCGATGAGAACGTCTTCGGGTTGGCCGAATGCTTCAACCTGCCGGGTAAAAATAACGTCGAAGCTGAAATCGTTGGCCATGGCCGTGAGAATAGACGTGTCCGTGGTCAGCGCCAGCGCTGCCTGGGCCGGCCGGGTTTTTTCCAGGCGGCAGACGATTTCAGCCGCAAAGTGCTGGGCATCCGCCGCTGATCCGCCGTTGCCGCAGATAAGAATCTTGTGCCCCCGGGCCAGGCCGTCCACGAGGCATCTCCCCACGGCTGAAATTTCTTTTCCCATTGAAGACAGTGCTTCAAAGCAGGCGGCATGCGCGATTAATTCCTGGTGAAACATCGGCGTTTCCTGAATCGGCGGTTAACAGTTGTTGTGGCCGGGCGCCTGCCCGAATACCGCAGCGTTTCATATCCGCAAACGAAGGTAACATACCAGCGACATCCTGAAGATTCAAGCGGTATGTGGACGACCGGATGCGAGGCGCTGAATGGGAGAAAATGGCGGCTGCTGAATCTGCTTGAATTTTCAGGGGCGCGTGTGCTAAAAATAGAATAATTATTCAATCAAGCGGTGAATGATCTGACGCATACTTTTGGAGAAGATTTATGGCGATTCGTCAAGACCTGCTGGATATTCTGGCCTGCCCCAAATGCAAGGGAGATATCCATTTAAATGATACCAAGGACGGCCTGGTCTGTGAACAATGCCGGCTGATTTATGAAATCAGGGATGATATTCCCATCATGCTGATCGACGAAGCCAAACCGCTGTCTTGACCACGGCAAGTGATCACCTGCTTTCATGAGCCATCCCCAACCGCCCGCATCCGCCAAATTAATCATCGGCCTGATCGTCAGGGAAAAGGGGCTGGTGCCGGAAGTCGCGGGCGAATTGATGCACGCTTTCGGTCGTGCGGATATGATCAGTCCCTGGTTTCCGTTTGGTTTTACCTCCTACTACCAGGCGGAAATGGGATCGCCTTTGTTCAGGCGGATGTTTGCTTTTGAAGCGTTGATCGAACAACCGGCCCTGGTTGACGTTAAACTGTTGACCAACGACATGGAAAGAAAGTGGTCGCACGATGGAAACCGCCGGATCAACCTGGATCCCGGCTATCTCCTGGCCGAACGGTTTGTGCTGGCAACCGGTAAAAATTATTCTCACCGGATCTACCTGGGGCAGGGGATTTACGCCGATTTAACCCTGGTTTATCAAAAAGGGGGATTCTGCAGCCTGCCGTGGACCTATCCGGGATATCGCCAGCCGGACATGCAGCGATTCCTGTTACAGGCCAGGTCCAAATACCGGCATGATCTCAAAGCCGGGACTGACATAAAACCTCACTGGAATCGGAGCCGGAACTGATGATTCAGAGCATGACTGCTTTTGCACGTGCGGAAATCGTTCAATCCCCTTATACCGTCCGGGTGGAAATCCGTTCGTTTAACAGCCGCCATCTGGATACGGCGGTTCATCTGCCCCAAAGTTATTTTTGGCTGGAAAGTGGGCTTCAGACCCTGGTAAAAGAAAAACTATGCCGCGGCCGGGTAGAGATACGGATTCAGATCGAAACCGGCGAAGAAAAACCTCCTGAGTTTATCGTCAATGAGGCCCTGGCGGCCGGGTATTACCAGGCCCTGGTGGACTTAAAGACGCAACTGGGCCTCAAAGGCGATATCACCCTGGATCATCTGACCCATATCGGCAACCTGATTCAACCGGCGGAAACCGACGGGGACGATGCGGAAAATGACGAAAGCTGCCGGGAGGCGGTGGCGGCCTGCCTGTCAACGGCGCTTAGCGAACTGGTGGCCATGCGCCGGATCGAGGGGGAACGGCTGGCGGCGGATATCAACGCCCGGCTGACATTCATCGAGGAAAATCTGGAGCGGATTAAAGCGGCGTCCGAAGGCCTGCTGCCCGTTTACCAGGAACGGCTCAGGGAGCGGGTTTTGGCCCTTGCCGGTGAAGACGTCGTCATTGATCCCGATCGGCTGGCCCGGGAGGCGGCTTTTCTGGCCGATAAAAGCGATATCTCCGAAGAGACGGTCCGGGCCGCCAGTCATCTGGCCCATTTCAGGGAGCTGATGGCCGCCGATACGGCCGGGGGTCGAAAACTGAATTTTCTGCTCCAGGAGCTGCATCGGGAGTTTAATACCATGGGCTCCAAAACAGGGAAAGCCGAGGTGGGGCATCTGATCGTCGACGCAAAATCCGAGATTGAGAAAATCCGGGAGCAGGTTCAGAACGTGGAATGATGTCCACGGCAAAACCTGGATGTGATGGGGCCCTGCGGCTGGCAGGGGGGATGAACGGGGCACATTAGAATTTAATCTTTGGGAGGGGTGAACCAGGCGATGGCTCGAAAACTGATTAACATTGGATTTGGAAACCGGATTCCGGCGCATCGGATCGTCGCCATTATTTCCCCGCACTCGGCACCGGTTAAACGGCTCAAGGATGAGGCCAGAAAAGAAGGGCGCCTGGTGGATGCCACCCACGGCCGGCGGACCCGGTCCGTGATTACCATGGACAGCCGTCATATTATATTATCTGCCGTCAATGCCGAAACGATTTCAAATCGGTATGATACGCTGGAAGATCCGGAGTAGCCCGGCATGGAAATCAGACGAAAAGATGCCCTGCAACCATCCGCCGGGCACCTGTTTATCCTCTCGGCGCCGTCGGGGGCCGGTAAGTCAACGCTTTGCCGGGCATTGCTGGATCACTTTTCCGACCTGCAATATTCGGTTTCATACACCACGCGTTCCCCCCGTAAAGGCGAAAAAGAGGGCGTTGATTATCACTTTATCTCCCCGGCCAGATTCGAGGAGATGATCGCGCAGGGAAAATGGGCCGAGTGGGCCAGGGTTCATGGGAACTATTACGGTACATCCGGTGAAGATATCGAAAAACATCTCAAGGCCGGGCGGGATGTCCTGCTCGATATTGACGTTCAGGGGGCGGCGCAGATCCTGAAACGGTATCCGGACGGCATATCTGTTTTTATCATGCCGCCGTCCATGGATGCCTTAAGAGCGCGTCTTGACAAACGGGGCACCGACAGCCGGGAAACCATTGAAAAAAGGCTGGCCGAGGCGGAAAATGAGATCCGGCAAAAAGATCGGTACCGGCATGTCATTGTTAATGACCGGCTGGAAAAGGCCATTGCCGGGCTTATTGATCTGGTTAACCGGTATCGTCATCCGCCTCAACCGGGTCAAGCATGAAATCCGCCCCCCTGATACTCTACGGTATTCATCCGGTCGAAGAGGCCCTTGCGGCCGGCAGACGGGAAATATTTCAGTTGTACGTATCTCCCCGGCCATCGAACCGGATCAAGCGGATCACGGCCCGGGCAGCAGCATCACGCGGCATCTCCGTCGATACCCTTTCCGCGGACCGGCTGCAGGCCCTTTCCGGGACGCCGTCCCACCAGGGGATTTGCGCCCGTGTCGGTGATTTTCCCTTTTCAGATATTGGCCCGCTGCTCTCACCGGCCGGGTCCGGGCTGGTACTGGTGCTCGACGGCCTGCAGGACCCCCGCAATGTCGGTGCGCTGATCCGGACAGCGGTGTGCGCAGGCGTCGACGGCATTATCCTGCCCAAAAACCGGTCCGCAACGGTGACCCCGACGGTCGCCATGGCCTCTGCCGGGGCCGTCGAACACGTCCGCATGGTCCGGGTGACCAATATCAGTCGGACACTGAACCAGTTTAAATCTGCCGGTATGTGGGCTGTCGGCCTGGTCCCTTCTGTGGATCAGTCGATATTCGATGCCGATTTAAGCGGTCCCCTGGCCCTGGTCGTGGGAAGTGAAGAAAAGGGCGTGCGGCCCCTGGTTCAGAAAAACTGCGACTTTCTGGTATCAATTCCCCAACAGGGCCGGATCGACTCCCTCAACGTTTCCGTGGCCGGTGCCGTCGCCCTGTATGAAGCCTGCCGGCAGCGCCAAGTCGCCAGAGGCTGAGCCGGCCGATGATGGCAATGACATGCAATCTCTTTTTACATCTGTCACCCGCTCATTTATGCGGGCGTTGTTTCCGCCCCGATGCTATGCATGCGGGGCATTTATCCGGGATCAGCCGGGAAGCGTAAACGTTCCATCGCCGGCCCCATCGCCGGCCGGTCCGTTGGGAAAACTGCTGGCACCCTGTCTCTGCCGCTCGTGTATCGATCAATATTCCCCCGTGGAATCACCGATCTGTCCCTGCTGCGGAAAGATGTTTGCCGCTCGCAGCGACGCGGACCACTGGTGCGGCGAATGTCTGAAACACCGGCGGAAATACAGCCGGGCCCGATCGGCCGGTCTTTTCGAAGACCCGCTGTTAACACTGATTCATCGTCTGAAATATCACGGCCGGTCCGAACTGGCCGGACCGCTGGGGAAGCTGCTTTACCACGCGTATACCCGGCACTGGGCTGACAGGCGGATCGACTGGATTGTTCCGGTGCCCCTGCATTCAAAAAAACGACGCCGGCGGGGGTTCAATCAGGCCCGCCTGCTGGTCGCCAGATGGCCTGAATATCCTGCAGGAGGAAAAAAATCAGCCCCGGCGGAGATCCGGTCCGATCTGCTTTGCCGGGTTCGGTATACCGCGTCCCAGACCGGCCTGGGACGACAGGAAAGAGAGCAGAACCTCAAGGGCGCCTTTGAACTCAAAGACGGGGCGGACCTTACGGGCCGTTCCATCCTGCTGATCGATGATGTGTTTACCACCGGGTCCACGGTAACGGAATGTGCTAAGGTCCTGCGGGCCGGCGGTGCGGGGCGGGTCGATGTGTTGACGCTGGCAAGGGCGGGCGGATAGATTTAATCCCAAGGCGCAAAGCGCAAAGATCAGCGGTTTATTATACCGGTGATCGAACGTATTTTGAGAGTGTGTCTCCATGCATGAAGTGAAAAAAGACGGAATTTTGTTTCACCGGTTTGATCACCTGGGCCATTGTGACAGGCTCTGCCATGGTGTGTTCACCCGGCAGGGTGGCGTCAGTGCACCCCCGTTTGACAGCCTGAACGTGGCCGATGGGCTGGGAGACGCCCCGGCGCATGTCCGGGAAAACCGGCAGCGGATATTGCGCGCAACGGGCGGTACCGATCTGATGTGGATGCGGCAGGTACACGGCACGCGGGTACATATTGCGGAAAAGGGCGCGGCAACCGGCACACCGGTTGCCGATGCGCTGATCACCGCCATACCCGGGCTGCTGCTCGTCGTCCAGGTGGCCGATTGCCAGCCGGTACTGCTTTACGATCCCCGGCGCCACATCGCCGCCGGTGTTCATTCCGGCTGGAAGGGGAGTGTGGCCAATATTCTCGGCCGGACCGTGGCAGGGATGATTTCAGAATTCGGGTGCCGGCCGGCCGATATCCTGGCCGGGATCGGCCCTTCCCTGGGGCCATGCTGTGCCGAGTTTCGTCACTATCAAACCGAGCTGCCGGAAGCCTTCCGATCGTATAAAGGTCCTCGCAGTCATTTTGATTTCTGGGCGATCAGTGTCGACCAGCTTTGCCGGGCCGGTTTACAAAAGGACAATATCGAGGTACAGAAAGTATGTACCCGGTGTCATGACGATCGTTATTTTTCCTATCGTGCCGAAAAAATCACGGGCAGGTTTGCCGCAGTCATCGGACTTTCACCGCCCCAACCCACCTAACAAACCCAATAAACCCAATAAACCCAACAACCCAATAAACCCAATAAACCCAATGAACCCAACAAACCCAATAAACCCAACAAACCCAATCACCCGGCAAACAGCCACTGTCCTCTGGAACCGGTC
>QNYZ01000103.1 GCA_003973265.1 Deltaproteobacteria bacterium
CGATAGCCTCGACAAGCGCTAAATTCAGGTGTATATTTTCAGGAAGGTATCGAACGCATTGAGCCGGGCGGTTAAGGCGTGAACGGACCGGATTGAAAAGTCCGCCAGCCCCGTTGAATCCACCTCCGGTGGTCCGTTGAATCGGAATTCAACAGGGCAGGTCGACAATAGTTGAAAAATGGGTCGATATAACGATGAAGCATGGAATTTCCCCCAAAAAATCATGCTTCATCATGAAATGCCCGGTAATAAAAGGCAAATTGCGCTAACTGCGGGGTTTGAGGGGTCGGCGAAGTGAAAAAAATGATCTCACGGATAGGATGTTGAATAAATGAAAAAAACCAAATATTTTGAATACACACGAAAACGACCTGATCGTGCGCAAATCAAAGATAAATGGATAAAGCATGTAATTGATAATCCAGAAAGGACTCAAATACAGTCAGATGGAAGAATTCGGAAATGGGCCAAGATAGCTGAAGTGAATAAATATTTAAGGGTTATTTTATTGGAAGATAGTGAAACGGTACACAATGCTTTTTTCGACAGGTCATATAAGGAGGATGAGTAATGCGAGTAAAATATTTTTCTGACACTGATACTGCTCATTTGGAGTTTCTTGATAATGATGTGTATGAAACGAGGGAGGTCAGTGAAAACATTTATATTGACCTAGACCAAAATGGCAATTTGGTAAACATGACAATTGAACATGCAAAGGCTAATGCAGGGCTTAGGGAATTTTCATACCAGGAGATGATAGCACAGACGGTATAAACCCGCCGAACCTCTATGTGGCCAACGTTTGTCAAGAGATAATAGTACCCCATAGATCAGAAAATTCGGAAAAAATGCTATCACTATCCCTCTTAGAATCAGATTTCTTGACAAACCCCAATGATCCTTAAAA
This sequence comes from Deltaproteobacteria bacterium, assembly GCA_003973265.1. Taxonomy (GTDB): domain Bacteria; phylum Desulfobacterota; class Desulfobacteria; order Desulfobacterales; family QNYZ01; genus QNYZ01. Next base: position 911 of record QNYZ01000103.1, read on the forward strand.
ACAACGGGCCTTTTTTCCGGCGCGGCAGTTGTAAATATTTGCGGATCATTTTACAAAGACTGTAAGGCAAAACCATGCTGCGGCGTTGGCGGCCCTTTTCTTTCACCCACAAGATGCCGCATGTCAGATGGGTATCCAAAATATTGCGGTGCAGTCAGCGTACGGGTTCGACGGCTCAGGGTGCCCGGCATCATCATGATAATCAGGTTTCCAAGGCCTATGGGTGAATCCGCCCGCCCGGTAAAATGGCGGATCAATCGGATATATTCATTTTCAGTCAGAAACTGCGGTACGGTCTTTTCGATTGTTGGATAGGGTATCCCCGTGGCAATATTTTTCGGAACGATCCGATGCAGGGTGCAAAATGGTAAAATTGCCGCAGGGTCCAGACACGAGATTTGATAACATGGATGGAATCTTTCTTGTATCTGCGATAGCCTCGACAAGCGCTAAATTCAGGTGTATATTTTCAGGAAGGTATCGAACGCATTGAGCCGGGCGGTTAAGGCGTGAACGGACCGGATTGAAAAGTCCGCCAGCCCCGTTGAATGCACCTCCGGCGGTCCGATAAATCGGAATTCAACAGGGCAGGTCGACAATCGTCGAAAAATGGGTCGATATAACGATGACGCATGGAATATCCCACGCAAAATCATGCTTCATCATGAAATACCCGCTATTAAAAGGCAAATTGCGCTAACTGCGGGGTTTTAGAGTTAAACTTAAAAACATGAGAGGCTTTTTATGGCAGAAAAAAAATTCCAATCACTAACTGAATACTGCAAATTTCCGGAAGCTGAGATGAAAAGACGGGCATTAGAGTTTTATGCGGAAATGATGCGGCGTCGTACTGTGAGAAGCTTTTCAGATCAACCGGTTGATCGAAACATTATCGAAATTTGTCTGCGCGCCGCCTCTACAGCTCCAAGCGGTGCTAACCAACAGCCATGGAGTTTTATTGTTGTGTCTGACCACGCTGTTAAACGAGAGATTCGTGAAGCCGCTGAAAAGATTGAGAAGGAATTTTATAGCAAAAAAGCCACTGAGAAATGGGTAAATGCCCTTGAGCATTTGGGGACATTTCCAAGTAAGCCTTTTTTAGAAACAGCTCCCTATCTGATAGCAATTTTCTCTCAACTTTACAGCTATTCTGCGAGTGGAGAAAAAAAGAAGCACTACTATGTGTCTGAATCCGTAGGTATTGCCACGGGTATGCTCATTACGGGCTTGCACCATGCGGGCCTGGTTTCGCTAACCTACACGCCTAGCAAAATGAGATTCCTGAATAAGATATTGTCAAGACCATTAAACGAAAAACCGTATATGATTCTTGTGGTAGGATACCCTTCAGAAGACGCCCTTGTGCCTGCAATACAGAAAAAACCACTAGAAGAAATTGCTGAATTTGTTTAGTATAAGCGAATGGTAAATGTGAACCGAATTGGTGACGGGCCAAGTAACCCTATTGGAATAAAAAATAGATTCTTGGAGAGTTGGCGTAAAAGCTATTATTGCAATTTATAGGATTAAAAGCAGCGATATAGGCGTATTTTATGGCACGGGCGAAACGACATTGCGTCCCCGGTCAAATCTGGGGATGCGTGTCAAACCTTGAATAGCGCAATAAAAATCGCTACCCGAATTTATTGTTGAAGTGAAATAGAACCAGGCAACGGCGGACAGGGGAAGACGTGACCATTTATATCTCACGTTCATTCCAGAAAACGTCAAATCGTTCCTTCGCATCGATGAAGCCGGAAATCATGTTTTTAATATTGCCAGCCCGGTGAAGTCGTTTTTTGCTGGCCCGTAGAAAATATAGAGATTTGTTTCGTAAATCGGGCCCCGCTTCGTGTGCGTCAAGGTCTTTTTTCATTGCCGCAATCATGTCATCAAGTTGAATCAAAAGAGAGATCCGGCATTGTCGTGTTATTTTGGAAAGTAGTTTTTTTGATATTAAAATCCGGTTATCCGGCACCTAAGCAGATAAAATCTTTTTGTAACTATTCAGCGTAAAACACACCAAGTACTACTCTTGCACAAGGAAATCCGGCAATTTTCCATCAAACAACAGACTCAAAGCCTGGCTTGACGACACCCCCTGCTTGCGACAGGTCGACAGGTACCCGCGGACACGACAAAAGATCAGTGCGCCTTCCATCGAGCGAAAACATCCCGATATCTTCTGCTGGACTTTTGTCATGCGAATATCGCTTTCACCCAGATTATTGGTAAAGGGAACATAGTCAGTTTCCATAAATCGGAGTGTTTCGTTTTCAAAGTCTCGCAACCGTTCCAATAAATTCCTCGATTTTGATCTCTTGATCCGCCCCCGTTTTCCTTTTTTGGGGGATCGGGTCGGCTCCGGGCACTCGATGTCGGCCTTTTTCAGCAATTCCCTGTATTTTTGCCGGTATTTCTTTGATTCCCGGACATTCAGCACGCCTCCGGCGTCGTTCACCTTGCGATTAATCGTTTCCAACAGGGCTTGCATCTCATATGCCCATTGCTGACCATCCTGTTCCCAGGCTCTGGTCAATTCCCTTAAATGATGGGCGTTGCAAAGTGCATGCGTGCAACCATATTTAAAATACGGCTTCCAGTGATCATGACACAATACCCCCGTAAACCGCGGCAGGACACCTCCCCCTTTTCTTATGGGGATAATAGAGCGTCCAGCGGGTGTTGGACAGCCCGTGCAGCCAATGCCCCTTACTGTCGATATTGATGCCCGTTTCATCCGCATGCGACAGGCGCGCACCAGCCAGTTCATCTTTAACCCGGCTTTCAACGTCTTCCAGCAACCGATAAGCTTCCTTGTTGAAATTGAATATTGTTCCTTCACTGATCGGTATTCCAAGCTGATCTGAAAAATATTCCTGAATCCGGTTATACGGCAGCAATTGAAACTGGGACATATAGACCGAGTGGGCTTTGATCCCGGCACCGTATTGCACCGCCTTACTCACTCCCTCGGGAAAAGAGGCCACATACCGTTTACCGCGGGCATCCTCCAGAACCTGAGCCTGATACTCAGTCACCATCCTCGAAATATCAATATCGAACACCTGGCGGGTTTCGAACCCAACCTGCCGGTACTCGCCAGGGGGCAACCCGCGACGATCTATCTCGATCTTTTCGATCCGGTCAGGATTGTCAACCTTTTTAAGCGTTGTCCCCACATGTCCTTTTTGACCCCCCGCTTTTTTGCCCGTCTTTTTCCGGGATCGCTTCTTCCGGTTCGGATCGCTTGATGGCGGTTTGCTGCTGTTGGTGCTGTTTAAATTCAAACGATTGGCAAGCATGGTAATTATCAGTATCATTATCTCAAACATCGATTTCGTGGCCGCTGACAATTGCTTTTCTTCACTTACAAGCAATCGCGCCTTTTCTATCGTGGCCTGTATATCAATGTTCTCGATTTTCATCCGGTTTTATCCCTGTGCTGTTTACTTAAGCCACTATAGCACAGGTTTTGAAACCGAAGTTTTTCGCCCTGAAATCGGCTGTATCACGTCAAATATTTTTCGACTCTAAGCAAGACGCTTTTAGATAAAAGAACCTCCTGTCAGCCACTGTGACTGCTTGATTAATGAAATAGGATTAATCTTAGCGCACGACCGATATTCCCGATTTATCATAAAAACCCTGTCAAGCTTTTTTTTCTACTTTTTTCACTTTTTCGCTGAATAGTTACAAATCTTTTTTAGTATTTTACAATTTGCAAGAATATCCGGATGCTGAAATAAACCAGTTAAATGGCCGTTAATCGCTTCAAATGATTGATCCAGATCTTCCCAGAAATCCGTATGGTCAAGATAAAATGTTGATATTTCCCTTATCTCATCAGATAATTTAAAAATGGCTTCCCGGTGATTGTAAAAAGCGGTGATCAGGGAAAATGAGTCCAGTTTAGTGGATATCGCATTAATTAAATGCATGCCATCATGGATTTCTTTTTCGTAGGCGGAAAAAAATTTTAGGGCAACGGTTTCACATGATTCTAATGCTACTTTCCAGAGCTTTATTTTTCTGATTAAAAGCTTCGAAAATTCATATGGGTCGTCGGTGTCATTAACGCCTGGTTCTTCGGTTATCCGCCGATATAGACGTTTGACATCTTCGAATATGGCGGGACGAACAGATTTGTTTGGTACGATTTCAACCGGTTGTTCCGGGGTTTTAATTAAAATCTGCCGAACTTTATGCGGTTCCATGATTTTTCCGCCTGTCCTGAATTGAACTCTCAACTCTTTGGCCAACCAGATATTTTCAATATCCTTTTTTATCATGATTTGGCTGTATTCTGAAAATCCGTACCCATGACAGGCGAAAGACATTTTTCCGTTCCGGCAGGTGCGCAAAACTTACACGCTTCGTGGCGGCCAATTGAAAAGCGGGTAATATTTACCCGCTGTCTTTTCATTCAGTCCCGCCTTCTATCCGGTCGACATTCCGCCAGCCGTATGGCGCACCATTGAAAGAACGATCCGTAAAGTTAAAAGATTGGTCTGCCGGTACGGTAATTGCACTTCTATTTATTACCCTGCTGAAATGGCCACCTTGATTATTTCCAATGGTAATTTTCGCTAATCCTGGCGGAGGCCCTGAGCAGCATTTCGGTAGATATTTACAACCTGAGATTCTACCTGGCGAGGTTTAAAAAAGGAGAGTACTCGATTTAACCCGGAAATCATCAACCGAAAATTTAAAGGAGATCGGCATGCAGCATATTGATCACAGAAACCTTGAAACATATGTCCGAGACTTAATATCGGAAAGCCCTGGTCTTCTGCCAGGAGAAGTAAATAAAAATTCAGGACAAAAAGAGGTGGCTCCTGTGAAGCCGGATGTTTCTTCCGTTGCCGGGGAAGTGACATATACGTGCCCTATGCACCCTGAAGTGCGGCAGGAAGGGCCGGGGAACTGCCCGAAATGCGGTATGGCGCTGGACCGCCTTGCCCCATTCGGATCGAAGGTGGAATACACCTGTCCCATGCACCCTGAAATCGTTCAGGCTGTTCCGGGGAGCTGCCCTAAATGCGGAATGGCTCTCGAATCCAGCACTGTTTCTATGGATGATGACGAGAAAAATCCTGAATACGAAATCATGCGTAACCGATTTATCATCGGTGCTGTTTTAACCCTTCCGCTGGTCATTGTTGCCATGCGGGATATGTTACCGGGTGGTGATCTGCTTGAGCGAATCGCTTCGGATAAGACTCTGGGATGGCTGGAGCTGATTCTTTCTACACCGGTTGTTCTATGGGCCGGATGGCCGTTTTATGTGCGGGCCGTGCAATCGGTGATCAATCGTAGCCTGAACATGTTTACCCTGATCGGACTCGGTGTTTCGGTGGCCTTTATTTACAGCCTGACCGGTGTATTGTTCCCGGAGATTTTTCCCGCCTCAATGCGTGGAAATGACGGGTCCGTCGGCGTTTATTTTGAGGCCGCGGCCGTGATCGTCACCCTGATCCTTCTGGGGCAGGTAATGGAGCTGCGTGCCCGCAGCCAGACAGGGGCCGCCATCAAAGCGCTGCTCGGTCTGTCGCCGAAGACAGCACGCAAGATTCTACCCACAGGCGATGAAGAAGATATTCGCCTGGAACATGTCCAGGTTGGTGATTTTTTGAGAATCAGGCCCGGGGAAAAAATCCCTGTCGACGGGATAGTCATTAATGGGAGCAGTTCCGTGGACGAGTCGATGATTTCCGGAGAACCCGTTCCTGTAAAAAAAAAGACAGGAGACAAGGTTACAGGTGCAACAATCAACACGACCGGTACTCTGACCATGCAGACGGAAAAGGTGGGCAGTGAGACCCTGCTGGCCCGAATTGTCCAGATGGTGGCCGACGCCCAGCGCAGCCGGGCACCGATCCAGAAGCTGGCGGATCTGGTAGCCGGTTACTTTGTGCCGGTGGTAATTGCTATCTCCGTGCTTGCTTTTGTTCTCTGGTATTTTCTGGGGCCGGAACCGCGCCTGGCCTATGCCCTCATCGCGGCTGTATCTGTTTTGATCATTGCCTGTCCCTGTGCCCTGGGCCTGGCCACGCCCATGTCGATTATGGTTGCCACCGGCAAGGGTGCCGGCATGGGGGTATTGTTCAAGAATGCCGAGGCAATTGAGACCATGCGTAAAATAGATACGCTTGTGGTGGATAAAACCGGTACCCTGACGCTGGGCAAACCAACGCTGACCGGTATTGTGCCCGCCGCTGGTATGAGTGAAACGCAACTTCTAAAGCAGGCAGCCAGCCTGGAAACAGCAAGTGAGCACCCCCTGGCTGCGGCCATCGTTGCCGGTGCCAGAGAAAAGGGGGTAGCAACGGTCGAGTCGCGTGATTTTGTTTCGGTTACCGGTAAAGGTGTTCGTGGCAAGGTGGATGGACATGCCGTGCTTCTCGGTAACCGGCGGTTGATGGGAGATTTTTCTGTTGCGGTCGACGAACTCGTTGACAGGGCTGAAGAGATGAGAAAACAAGGCAAGACGGTCATGTTTGCAGCCTCAGACAATAGACTTGCCGGGCTGGTGGCCGTGTCCGATCCGATCAAGGAAAGCACGCCTGAGGCCATCCGCAAGCTGCACGATGAGGGGATGCGGGTGGTGATGTTGACCGGTGATAACCGGGCTACGGCCGAGGCCGTGGCCGCCCGGCTTGATATCGATGAGGTCGTGGCCGAAGTACTGCCCGATGAAAAGGCCGGGGCTGTTAAAAAGTTCCAGAAGGAAGGGAAAAAAGTGGCCATGGCGGGCGACGGTATTAACGATGCGCCGGCTCTGGCCCAGGCGGATGTGGGAATTGCCATGGGCACCGGTACGGACGTGGCCATGGAGTCTGCCGGCGTTACCCTGGTGAAGGGAGATCTCACCGGGATCGTCCGGGCACGGAAGTTGTCGCGGGCGACCATGGCTAATATCAAACAAAACCTGTTCTTTGCGTTTGTATATAATGGCCTTGGCGTCCCCATCGCCGCCGGAGCGCTTTACCCGTTTTTTGGTGTTATGCTCAGTCCGGTTATCGCCGCGGGAGCCATGAGCCTCAGCTCACTGTCCGTGGTAGCCAACGCACTGAGGTTACGGTCGGTGAATGTTCAATAATACGCGATCTTGAAAACCCTTTTTCTTACGAGGAGGCATAGATGGATGTTGAAAATCTGTTGTTGCAATACGAGACGCTGCATCTGAACCGTCGCCGGTTTGTCAAAGGCCTGGCTGCCGGGGGCGCGTTGCTGGGCCTGGGGGTGTCGCCCCGCCGGCTTCTGGCCGCTGAAAACAGGGCTGAAGGATCATCGGTTCCGGTCTTGCGCGGCCGGAAATTCAATTTATCGATCTCCCCGCAACGGGTTAACTTTACCGGCAAGGTCCGCACCGCGACCGCAGTAAACGGGCACATACCCGGGCCGATCCTGCGCTGGCGGGAAGGAGACCGGGTCAGCCTGACAGTCACCAATCACCTGGCCGAGTCCAGCTCGATCCACTGGCATGGAATCATTTTGCCAAATCCCATGGATGGCGTGCCTGGAATCAATTTTGCCGGTATTGAACCTGGAAAAAGCTATCATTACCAGTTTGATGTTCGTCAGAGCGGCACTTACTGGTATCACAGCCATTCCGGGTTTCAGGAGCAGACCGGTCTTTACGGGCCTGTCATCATAGATCCACTGGAGCCGGAACCTTTTAGCTATGATCGTGAACATGTGATCATGCTTTCGGACTGGTCGGATGAAAACCCGAGCACCATTTATGCCCATCTGAAAAAGATGAGCGATTATTATAACTTTAAGGAGCGTACTGCCCGGGACCTGCTCCGGGGTATCCGGAAAAAGGGGCTGGCTCGCACCTGGAATGATCGCAGGATGTGGAATGGAATGCGTATGAGTGACCGGGATATATCCGATGTTACCGGCTATACCTATACCTATTTGATGAACGGACAAACGCCGGCGACCGGCTGGACCGGATTGTTCAAGCGGGGCGAAAGCGTACGGCTGCGGTTTATCAACGGCTCGGCCATGAGCTTTTTCGATGTGCGTATTCCTGGATTGAATATGACCGTCGTCGCCGCCGATGGCCAGAATATCGAACCGGTAACCGTGGATGAGTTCAGGATGGGGGTTGCGGAGATTTATGATGTGATCGTTACGCCCCAAAATGATCGCGCCTATTGTATTTTTGCCCAGGCCATCGACCGGACCGGCTATGCCCGTGGCACCCTGGCCCCTTTCCCGGACATGAAGGCGGAAATTCCTGAATACGATCCCTACCCGATTCTCACCATGACTGATATGGGGATGGAAATGGCCGGAATGAAAGCTATGAGCGGTATGGAGAAAAAATCCGGGATGGCGGGACAGCGCCATTCAACACCGGCTTCCGCTGTTAAAAAGGAAGCGATGAATAAAATGAATAAACGCGGACCGGCGGGGATGGGCAGTGATGCCCCGATCATCCATACAAAAGCTGAATTCGGGCCACAGGTGGATATGCGGGCCGCCCGGCCAAAGTATCGGCTCAATGATCCGGGCGTGGGCCTGCGCGGCAACGGCCGCAGGGTGCTGACCTATGCGGATCTGCGCAACCTGTACACCACACCCGACCCCCGTGATCCGGAGCGGGAGATTCAACTTCATCTGACGGGCAATATGGCCCGCTACATGTGGTCCATTAACGGGATTAGATATGCCGATGCCGAGCCCTTGAAGTTTAACTATGGCGAACGGCTGCGCATCACCTTTGTCAACGACACAATGATGAATCATCCCATGCATCTCCACGGCATGTGGAGTGACCTTGAGACCGGAGATGGCCGGCACATTCCCCGCAAGCATACCGTGATAGTTCAGCCGGGGTCAAAAATCAGTTACCTGGTGACTGCTGATGCCAGGGGCGGGTGGGCCTATCATTGTCATCTGCTCTATCACATGCTGGCTATGTTTCGGAAAGTCGTTGTCAGCTGAGGAGATTATGTTATGAAGAAAATGCTGTTTGTGCTGCTGCTTTCCCTGCTTGCAGGTAGATCTGTTTACGCCGGAGAGACGATTGATGATCCGCTGCTGGGCAGGGTACTCGTCGATCAACTGGAAATCAGGACGGGTGACGGAGACGATCCTGTTGCCTGGGATGCCGAGGGGTGGCTGGGATACGATATCAATAAACTCTGGATCAAGACCGAAGGGGATTACGTGGATGGGCAGAGCAAAGAAGCAGAGCTGCAGGCCCTGTACAGCAGGGCGATTGCTCCCTTCTGGGACCTGCAGATAGGCTGGAGGGGCGATATTCGGCCAAATCCTTCCCGAAACTGGCTGGCCCTGGGAGTAAAGGGGCTGGCCCCCTACTTTTTCGACATTGACGTGGCGCTGTTTATCGGTGATGCCGGTCGAACATCGATGCGGCTGTCGGCTGAATATGAAATCATGCTGACTCAGCGGATCATCCTGGTCCCTGACATCGAACTGAATCTATACGGCCGGGACGACGCGGCTGTCGGTATCGGATCGGGGCTTTCAAGTATCGAAACCGGTTTACGGCTGCGGTATGAAATCCGTCGTGAGTTTGCCCCGTATATCGGGCTGAACCGAACCAGGCTGTATGGGGAAACGGCTGATTTTGCCAGGGCAGAAGCAGGGGATACGGATGATGTCCGGCTTGTTTTCGGAATTCGCTTTTGGTTTTAACGGGTGGATAAATCGGGAGAAGGCCATACCGATACCCGGTTGTCCAGCGGCCCCATTGCGGCGTGTCCGCACCGGTTGGCTGTTTGTGGCATACCGGTCTTCCCGGTTTGATCCAGTAATATTTTATGGCAAAATTGATCGCCAGATGGTACCGTATAATCGCTTTCACAGACCTTTGCATCCGCTCTTGAAAAAGCCGGTGTCAATACGGATACATTTCTGCCGGAATACGGATCGGGGCTGTAAGGTAACAGTTTTCCTGTCTGTGGGGGTCGATCTGCAGATCAGAGCCTTATTTTACGTGAAATTGCCCGCACGACCGCGTTACATCCCAATTCAATCTGGAATACCGTGCCGCCGATGCATCTGCCAGCCCCTACCTTCAGCTGGCCGCATTGGTCCGGGCCGGGCTGCAGGGGATCAAGGACAGGCTTTCCATGCCCACCGCCACTAAAGGCGATTTGAGCCTGCTTTCAAAAGAGGAATTGCACCATATGGGCGTTAAGCGCCTCCCGGACTCTCTTGAGAATGCGCTCGAAGCATTCGCTGCAGAAGCGATCCTCAAGGAGTGGTTTCCGGGAAAATTCACCGATATCTACCTGAAGCATAAACACCAGGAATTAAAGGATGTCCAGGGTATGTCCACCGACCATCTCTATGCACAATACAGCCGCAGGTATTGACCAGGACCATTACCTGCAGAATGACCTGCTGTTTCAGGCGGCCTTTGCGGCTGAAGCGGCACACTCATTTTTACCCAGGTCCATGACATCCGCCTCTTCTTCGTCGACTTCCAATAATCCGGCATTGATTTCCCGGATCCTGGCATATTCGTCGGGCTGGGAACGCATGTTCTTTTTAATGAACTGGAAGAAGGTGGCCTCATCCCGTACGCTGTAGATTTCTGCGTTATTTTCGATCACGTTTTCCAGGGTATCGGCGAAGACCTGGTTTTTGGCCTCGCGCCAGTCCATGTAATGGCCGGGAAGGACGATCAGTGACCGGTCCCACTTGATAATTTTTTCCGTCATGGTTTTGAAAAGCAGGCGGGACCACTCCTCTGCTTTGCCGCCCAGGTCCGGCCGGCCGATGGACAGGAGGAACACCGCATCACCGGAAATCAGATAGCGGTCATCAATGAGGTAGCTGGTGCTGCCCGGTGTATGTCCCGGTGTGTGAATGGCCCGGACTTTGGGGCCACCATCGCTGAATGCGAATACATCGCCGTCGGATACGGCTGTATAGGGAAAGCGGGCGACATCAAAGTCCGGCTGCGGCGCAACGATCTCGGCCCCCGCATCCCGGCGCAGGCGGTCACTGCCCGAAATATAATCGGCCTGGCGGTGGGTTTCAAAAGTCCGGGTAATGGTGCAGCCATGATCTTTGGCAAATTGCTGGTAAAAAGCGACATTTTTGGACGGATCGAAAACGAACATTTCCCTGCCGCTTTCCAGAACATAGCTCAGCGATGCCTTGCCGGGGCGACGGAACTGGTATACTTCGTAATTCGGCCCGGTGCCTGCCTTTACCGGTGACAGTAAATTACCCCAGGTTCGGATGCCGCCTTCAAGATAGGCGACATCATTGTAGCCGCAATCAGACAGCACACCGGCCACATATTTGGCCGAACTTTCCTTGGCGCATACAATACGGATTTTCCGGCCCTCGGGGACCAGGGGCACGCATTCATCTTCCAGCTCCTGGAAATCATAGTAGACAATATTCAGCATATCGATAGGGTAGGGTCCTTCAATTTTAAACCGGTCATAATCTTTGGAGTTGCGGACATCAAGTAAAATGAAATCTTCACGATTGACAAGTGCGCCAAGCAGTTCTTCGGCCGTATACGACGGGATAGACATGGATTTTCCTTTCATCAGTATTTGAGAATCAATTGCCATCAAGTGGGATATCGGCATAAAGATATATCTTAATCGGGAATCGTCAAATTTTTTAATGCCATTGAACCTGAGCCTGAACCTGAACCTTGGGTTTTCAAAGCGTGTTTATATATGCACCATAACCTTGAGAGGGCGTGTGCACAACCTGCCTGAAGGCACCTTTGAGATGCGCGGGTTAGATCGACGGCGATTTTATAGTATTCTGTCTATCCGGAAAGATAATTGCCCGGTGAATGTATCTGGACTCGAAATAAATATCCGGCTTGGTCTCGATTTTAGATTTGTGGATCACCGGCGGGCGGATGCGTCCGGCAGACTTTTTTATAATATCTGTAAAGAAGCTAACTGCATTTGGAAAAGCCGCACCCGTGACAGACCAGGCACCCCTCTTCGTGCGTCAGGACATCGCCACATTCCGGGCAGACACCCTGCATGCCTTCGGACGGGCCAGGTGTCACACCACTGACAACTTCAAGAACGCTGGCCATGGCATCGGGACAGGAAAGGATCATTTTTCCATTTTGCCAGATGGGGGATGGGCAGCGGATGCCTTTCAGCTGTTTAATCACGGAATCCACCCGGATACCGGATCGGAGTGCCAGGGAAACCAGGCGCCCGGCGGCTTCTATCTGTGAGGAGGCGCATCCACCGGTTTTTCCCATTTTGGCAAATACTTCGCAGAGCCCCATATCGTCGGAATTGACCGTCACGTACAGGTTGCCGCAACCCGTGCTGATGCGCCGGGTCAGGCCCGTCGTCTGCTCGGGCCGTGGGCGCGGGGTTCGTGACCCGGATACAGCCAACTGGTCATTGACAAAAAGAACCTGCTTCTCCCGGCTGCCGTAGCGATAAACGGTAACCCCTTTACACCCGAGATCGTAGGCCTGTTTAAATACGTCGCCGATCTGGTCCCGGGTGGCCGCAGCAGGGAAGTTGACCGTTTTGGAAACGGCGTTATCGGTATGTTTTTGAAAGGCGGCCTGGATACGGACATGCCACTCAGGGGCGATATCATGGGCGGTTACGTATACACGCCGGATCGCCTCGGGGATGGTGTCTATCTCCTGGATGGAACCGGTGCGCGATATCCCGGTGATCAGCTGGTCTGTGTAAAACCCCTCTTTTCTGGCCGTGGCGATAAAATGCGGATGGATCTCGACAAGGGGCTGGCCGTCTATGGCCCGTCTTTTGTGGGCGATGGCGAAAAGCGGTTCTACGCCGCTGGATACCCCGGCGATGAGGCTGATGGTTCCCGTGGGTGCAATTGTGGTGGTGGTGGCATTGCGCATGCCGTCGCCATCGGCTTCGGAAAAGACGCTTTGTTCAAAAAATAGAAATCTTCCCCGGTGTTTTGCCAGTCGGGCTGAAGCGCTGTGCGCATGGGTACGGATAAACGCCATGACCTGTTCCGCTTCAGCAACGGCATCATCAGAATTGTAGGGAATATTGCGCTTGATCAGCATATCGGCAAACCCCATCACGCCCAGTCCAATCTTGCGGGTGGCCCGGCTGGCGGTTTCGATTTCGGGCAGGGGGTAGTGGTTGATTTCGACGACGTTGTCCAGAAAATGAACAGCCGTATGGACGGTCTGTTTGAGACGGTCCCAGTGGATCTGGTCATCATCGACCATGGCGGCCAGGTTAATCGAACCGAGCGTGCATGACTCAAACGGGAGAAGGGGTTGCTCACCGCACGGGTTGGTGGCATCGATCCGGCCGACATCCGGCGTCGGGTTGGCACGATTGATCCGGTCGATAAAAAGGATTCCCGGTTCACCGCTTTGCCAGGCGGATTCCACGATCTGGTCGAAAATATGTCTTGCCGGGATCTGTCCCACCGGATTGCCGGTGCGTGGATTGATCAGGTCGTAGCTCTCTCCGGCTGACAGGGCAGACATGAACCGGTCGGTGAGCGCCACGGATAAATTGAAATTCGTCAGGCGGCCGGGATCACTCTTAATCCGGATAAATGCATCGATATCCGGATGGTCTACCCGCAGAACGGCCATATTGGCCCCGTTGCGGGTGCCTCCCTGCTTGACGGCCTCGGTCATCGAATCGAATACTTCCAGAAAAGGGAGCGGACCGCTGGAAACTCCCGATGTCGACCGGACGGTATCACCGGCCGGCCGGATACTGGAAAAGGAAAATCCGGTACCGCCGCCGCTTTTATGGATCAGGGCGGTATGTTTCAGCGTGTCGAATATACTCTCCATACTGTCTTCGATGGGGAGAACAAAACAGGCGGCGAGCTGGCCCAGGGGACGGCCGGCGTTCATCAGTGTCGGCGAGTTGGGTATAAACCACAGGTCGGCCATGACCTGCCGAAAAGTCTCGGTGGTCTGCTTGATATCTGCTTTGGGGTCAAATCGTTGATCGGCCACGGCCACTGTGCGGGCCACGCGGGAAAACATGTCCGCCGGGGATTCGATTACCTGCCCGTCCGCATCTTTTTTCAGATAGCGTTTTTCAAGAATCGTGCGGGCATTATCGGAAAGATCAGGCTTCATGAGGATCCGATGCATCGAGTTCTTTAAATTTTTTTCTGAGGGTTCTTTCCACAACCTGGGGGACCATTCCCTTAATATTTCCGTTGAAGCGGGCGGCTTCCTTGATAATGGAAGATGATGTGAAAATCCAGCGCAGACCGGTCATGAGAAAGACGGTCTGGATGTCCTTGTTCAGCCGTCGATTCATGAGGGCCAGCTGGAATTCATATTCAAAATCGGAATTGGCGCGCATCCCTCTCAGGACGACATTGACTTTCTTTTCCACGGCATAGTCAACCAGCAGGCCGCTGAATGTGTCGACAGTGACGTTGGGTGTATTTTTCAGGCTGGCCTTGATCAGGGACATCCGTTCTTCAACCGAAAACAGTGTTTTTTTGGACGGATTGTGCAAAATGGCCACGATCAGCTTATCAAATACCGTCAACCCCCGTTTGATGATGTCGATGTGCCCATTGGTGATCGGATCAAATGAGCCTGGATAAACCGCAATTTCGGCCATGGCAATTCCCCTCGGTATTCAGTTTATTTTTAGCGTGGATCCTGTGCTGACAACCGTTGGCGGCTATATCACATAACGTAAAAACGATACAAGTGTTTTCCCGTATGCACGTTGGTCTTCAAGAACAAAGGCCGTTGAATCGATGTCGATCGAATCGGCACGGTCATGTTCGACAACTACCCGTGCCTCTTTGGCCAATGCCAGGGAACGGTCAAGGTGTTCCAATGCCCGGGGCGCTAAATTTTTTAAATAGGGAGGATCGATAAAGACCAGGTCGTACAAAACCTTCGGAAACCTGATGCAGCCCAGTTCCCGGGTGATATCCCACCGGATGATACGGGCGCGTGTTTCCCACCTGCAGGCACGGACGTTTTTTTTTATCAGCGTGAGGGCCGCCGGATGATTGTCAATGAAAACGGTTTGTTCAGCTCCCCGGCTTAACGCTTCCAGGCCCATGGCACCCGTGCCGGCGAACAGGTCCAGAACATACGCCCCGGGGACCCGGTGCTGAATAATATTGAAAATGGATTCACGGACCCGGTCTGCCGTTGGCCGAATGGACAGGTCGCGTGGACGGTGGAGTTTTTTCCCCCGCCGGCTGCCGCCAATAATTCTCACAATCAGTATCCTGCCTGTCTGAATAAAGTGGTTTTTACGATGCGGGCCGGTTTTATCGTCTATTGATCAAAGCGTTTAATGCGCTTGTGCAGGTAGCTTCGATCCACACCGATGGCCCGGGCGGTTCGGGTGATGTTTTGTTCGTTTTGTTTGAGCTTGTGATGGATGAATTGTTTCTCGAATGCCGTGCGCGCCGCTTTAAAGCTGTCCATGGTCATCAGGTCCGGCAGGGCCGGCTGGATCTCACCGGCTCCGCCCGGGTTGTAGGGCGCGGGAAGATCCCGGGGCATGATAACATCCTTGTCGACCATAATGGCCAGACGTTCCACCAGGTTTTTCAGCTCTCTGACATTGCCCGGCCAGGCGTATTGGGTGAGCAGTCTCATGGCCGCATCTGACATGGTTTTGGTTTTTTCCGAGGCCTGCTGTTTATCCTTGAAAAATGTATCCACCAGTAAAGGGATATCCGATATCCGTTCCCGTAAAGGGGGTACCCGCAGGGGTATAACGTTCAGACGATAGTAGAGATCCTCGCGAAAGTTACCGGCGGCAATTTCTTTTTCCAGGTCTTTATTACTGGCGGCGATCACCCGAAAGTCGATCTGGAGGGTACGGGTGCCGCCCACCCGCTGAAACTGCCGCTCCTGTAAAACCCGAAGGATTTTTGCCTGGGTTTTCAGGCTCATATCTCCGATTTCATCCAGAAAAATGGTGCCGCTGCCGGTGAGCTCAAATTTACCCCGTTTTTTCTGGGTGGCGCCGGTAAATGCTCCTTTTTCATGGCCGAACAGTTCGCTTTCAATGAGTTCTTCGGGAATCGCGGCACAATTGACCGCGATGAGTGGCTGTTCGGCATGCTGGCTGAGCTGGTGGATGGTGCGGGCGACCAGCTCCTTGCCCACGCCGTTTTCACCGGTAATCAGAATCCAGGAATCAGTGGGGGCGGCCGTGGCGATTTCTCCCCTCAGTTTCATGACCGCCGGGCTGTTCCCGGTGATGGAATTTTTCTCCAGTGTTTTTCTCCGTAGATACCGGTTTTCTTCTTCCAGGCGGCGGTAATTTAATGCATTGTTGATGGCGACAATGACCTTGTCGATGGACAGTGGTTTTTCAATCAGGTCGTAGGCGCCGAGTTTAATCGCTGTCACCGCCGTTTCAATGGTGCCGTGGCCGGTAATAATGATAACCTGGAGAAACGGGTGCGCTTTTTTGATTTCTTTCAATGTATCAATACCGTCAATACCGGGCATCCAGATGTCGAGCAGCACCAGGTCCGGCGATTCCGCCTCGATGACCTTTAGTGCCTCGTACCCGTTGTAGGCCGAAAGGGGGGTAAACCCCTCATCAGACAGGAGGCCGCTTAGCGACTGGACAATGGAAGGTTCATCGTCGACGATGAGAATAGATGGTTGCATGCGATTTTCCTATATAGCTTTAAATTTCAGGTTAAAGTTGAAAACTGGAGCGCGATAATTGACGATTGGTACGCCGTGGCACCGGGTCTCCATCGGCCGTTTTTATTGCCTACACGGGTAATTCAATAACGAACTTTGCTCCCCTGGGTTGATTGTCCACAACCCGGATCATTCCCTTATGATCCGTAACAATGGAATTGACAATGGTCAGCCCCAGCCCCATCCCCGCACTTTTAGTGGAAAAATTTGGCTCAAACAGGCGGGTTTTGTCTTCATCCGTAATGCCGGGCCCGTCATCGGCCACCTCGATCCGGACCATTTTCAGAATGGGGTCATGCTCCAGGCGAATGACAATATTGCCCCTGTTTTTGATGGCGGCCACGGCATTGTCCACGAGGTTGATCATGGCCTGCTTGATTTGCCGGCGGTCAATATGCACCTTTGGCATGTTTTCAGTTATACTGCTGGTAAAGTGGATATCCGGATGGCCTTCTTTATAAAGTGCGACGGTTTCTTCGATTATATCCGGTAGATGATAAGGTTTAGGATTGGCCGTTGGGAATTTGGCGAAGGCAGAAAATTCATTGACCAGGGTACGGATTAAATCCACATGGTCGATAATCATCTGGGTGCATTCTTCAAAAACCGGTTCGTCAATCCGGGCCGCGTATCGTCTTTTCAGGCGCTCAGCAGAAAGCGCAATGGGGGTCAACGGGTTTTTCACCTCGTGGGCAATGCGCCGGGCCACTTCCCGCCAGGCCGCCATCCGTTCCGCTTTTTCAAGGTCGGTGAGGTCATCGAAAACGATAACCATTCCGATGGGATCGCCGGATTCGGTTTTAAGGGCATTGATATGCAGAATAAAACTGCGGGGCTGATGGTTGATACTCAGCCGCAGGGGGCGTTCAACAGAATCGCTGGAGGTGTGCTTAAGCTCTTCAATGACCTCTTCGGTAAGGGCCAGATTCTGGCCCGCCAGCAGCTCTTGATACGGTTTATTGATCACGATAGATGCTTCCAGGTCGAGCAGCCGTTCTGCCGCCTTGTTCATCGTCCGGATATAGCCGTTGGCATCCAGGGAGATAACGCCGGCGGAAATGTTGCGCAGCACAATTTCCATATACCGGCGCCGTTGTTCGATTTCGTAATTCCGGTCTCTCAGCTGCTGGGCGGACTGCTCCAGTTGCCGCCGGTTCACCCGCAGGTCACGGGTCATATGGTTGAAGGAATCGACCAGACTGCCGATTTCATCATCTCCGATGTTGGCAATGGAAAACCCGAGGTCCCCTTCCGCCACGCGCCTTGTTCCTTCGGCCAGGTTTTGAATGGGAATGCTGATTGAGCGGGCGAGGTAGAACCCGAACCAGACGGCGCAAAACACCACGAGCAAAGCGACAATGGATAGTGTGATGTAGTAAGTACTCCTCACCGGGTTTTTCAACAGTTTCATCTGCTGGTATTCGTCAAAACCTTTGGATATCGATGCCATGTTGGCCGAAAGATCCGGCGGAATCAGACGGGTAATGACCACAAAAGCCTTAACGCGCTTTCCTTTCTCGGCAAAAGGGACCGTACCGATGGATCGGTAGAGCTCTCCATATTTCCCGGTTTCGGATATGGAATAGACCTGCGTATTACCCTTCCTTTCCAGCAACCGGCTGGAGGGAATGGGGTGGAGGGCTTTGGGATCAATCTCGGGGCTGGCGGAGACTGAAAGTAGTTTGTTTCGGGGGGTATAGATCTCGAGCCCGTCAAAATTAAGTGATTTTTGAACCACCTTGACGTACCGGTCCAGATCTTTTCTCTGATCCGGGAGGAGGAGCTTTTTGGATTTCAGCTGGTAGGCGATTCGTTCTAAAAAAAACCGGTTGGTGTTTTCAATATTCCGGTAAAGCTGCTGGCCCACCTTGAGTGAATTTTCCAGGGCCTGTTCCACCGGTGCATTGAACCAGAAAGCGATACTGGTGGTGATAAACCAGAGGGAGAAAAAAAACAGAACACCGGTCGGCGCCAGCGTCAGGGAGATAAACGCCGTTACCAGACGCGTACGCAGCTTGGACCCTAAAATCCTTCGTTTGCGATCGTATAATAATTTGACCAGGTTGCGAAAGACGAGGAAAATAAGCAGCAGGAGCAGCAGCAAATTGATGTTCATTAAACTGAACATCAATAATGTGTTGGAAACAGGGAATTCTGAGCCAAAGTTGAATAACCTGAACTCAATCCAGGTGAGCAGGCCGACGAGGAATGCAATGGCAACGATAATGATCAGCTCACGCCGTCGACGCCTGGCGTCGTTTTTGCGGGTTGGATCGGATGATTTAAACCGGTTTGCCATGATCTTAATAAATGAAATCCATCGTGTACCAGTCCGTTTCAAAATCCCAGAGGGAAAGAAAAAAAAGGACATAATGAAGGTAAGGGGGCAGCTTCAGTTTGCTTAATTTTGCCCGGGTACGGATTTGATATTGCTGGCCCTTGACCAGCCGGTTGAGCGCAATCACCTTCAAACTATCCACATGGGTCATCAGTTTTTTGGCATCCTCAAGCGATGTGACGACCGTGGGATTTTTTTCCCACGAGCGGGTAATCGTAAACTCGTTTTTCAACCGGTCAAATTTAACGGTATGGGTAACGGTCAGGTCGGCGATCTTTTTGTCGAACCAGAGGGAACGATCTTTGTATAGAGAAATATAAAAGGAAAAAGTTGTTGATACGCCGCTTAAAACGGCTTCCGTCATTTTCGGTCTGAAGGCGCCCTCTACGGCCAGGTAGATCAGCAGGTCATCACGCGTATTGGTGATAATGATATCAGTCAGCCTGGCTTCTTCGGCAAACCCGGCGACCGAATATAAAAGAACCAGAAACATGATTGGAACAATGATGGTCCGTTTTCCGGTAAACATCATGGGGCTCTATTCATTGAAATGATTATCAGAGATAAAATATTGATTAAACATTAAAATTTTTGTTCATTTGAATGAAATATTAATAAACTCCGGGTGAAATGGCAAGTTTTTTTCAGCACCTGCCGGTGAATCACCCGGAATTACCACGCTTTTCGCCGCTGGGAATGCCTGGTTAAAGAAAAGAAACGCAATGGCGGACGGTTTTTTTCATTCCATGCGTTTAACTCTATTCCTGCAGGCTTCCCGCCCGGGCATATATGGAGATAACGATGTGTCGAGGACCGGTTTTATGGATCTGCCCGATGCGGTCAATCCCTATGCCTGAGAAGAAATCACATGGGTCTCCCATGATTGTTTCCGGGACAGGAATTTTTTTAAAAAGGCGTGATTCAACGCGTGGCCGCTTTTATCGGTCTTGATATGTCCCAGGAGCGGCATGCCCAGCAGGGAGAAATCCCCCAGGCAGTCGAGAATTTTGTGACGGACGAATTCATCGGTGTATCGCAAGCCGCCTTCGTTGAGGATGGATTCACCATCGATGACGACCACGTTGTCGAGCGAGCATCCCCTGGATAATCCCAACTGTTTTAGCTGCTGGTAGTCAGAATAAAAACCGAATGTTCGCGCGTGGCTGATCTCTTTTTCAAAAGTGTCGTTGGTAATGACCACGGACAATTCCTGTTCCCGGATGAGGGGATGATCAAATTTGATGCGATTGGTTATTTGAAATGTGTCGGACGGGTAAACGGTGACGGACCGGTCTCCCTGGAAGATGGAGATCGGTTCCTTGACTTTAAAATAATACCGGGAGCCCCCCTGGGTTTCGATCCCGGTGTCACGGATCGCTTCGGCAAAAGGATATGCGCTGCCGTCCATAATGGGTATCTCATGTGTATCGACCTCGACCAGGGCATTATCAATGCCCATCCCGTAAAAACTCGCCATCAGGTGTTCAATGGTGGAAAGAATATATCCGTCCTGCCCGATGACCGTTGCCAGGCTGGTATCGACCACATTTCTGAAATGGGCGCTGATCACCGGTTTACCGGGAAGGTCCGCGCGCATGAACTTGATGCCGTGGTTGATGGCGGCCGGGTGGATCGTCAGGTGGACCGGATTTCCCGAATGAACGCCGATTCCGGTACACCGGGCTGCTTTTTTCAAGGTTCGCTGATGGGTATGCAATCCGTTTTTTGCAACGGTTGGTTGTGATATCTGTTCAGATCGGGTGGCTGCCAATCGTCCTCCTTCTGGTTCTTTTTGTAACCTGCCGCTCATCTCATTGAGCACATCGGTAAAACCGCATCCGGTCGATGCATGCCCGGCGGCGTTTTTTTTCTGCCAATGGTGGTACGGGTGACATGATACAATGCATAGCAAAAGTAGTGCCGCAGGCTGTGTCCGGCTCAATATTCTCTGTTCAACCGGCACCTGTACGAGTATCAACCAGGTGATTTTACACATTTATATTTTCACAAAACCGTATGAAACAGTGCAGCCGGTTTTTGTGGAAAGGCGTGCCTGCCTGGTTTCTGCCAGTGGCGTATCAGCCTCGTTTTTTCTTTAACTGTGGCATATACGACACATTTTGCCGCAAGTAAACCCATTCCAGATAAAATGATTGTGCCGGTATCATCGGTTTGGTATGGCTAATCATTCACCATTTTGATTCGGATGGTGTTTTACCGTAATTGGCGGGAGGGAATATTGTTAGCCAGGGTGCTGAGCAGTGCCGTGATCGGAATAGATGCCTACCTGGTGGAGGTAGAGGTGGATATTTCCGCCGGGCTGCCTTCGTTTACCACCGTGGGCCTTCCTGAAACAGCCGTAAAAGAGAGCCGGGAACGGGTTAAATCAGCGATTACGAACTCCGGCTATTCGTTTCCCGACGACCGGATCACCGTGAACCTGGCCCCTGCCGGTATTAAAAAGGAAGGGACCGGATTTGACCTGCCCATCGCCATGGGGATTCTGACTGCCACCAAAACAATTCCACAGAATCTGATCGAAAAATTTCTTATGCTGGGCGAGCTGTCGCTGGATGGCCGGGTCAAGCCGGTGCAGGGGGTGCTGCCGATGGCTCTTGCGGCAGCCGAAGCTGGATACCGGGGGATTGTTGTCCCCGAAGACAATCGCCGGGAAGCGGCGGTGGTGGATGGTATCGATGTTTATCCCGCCAGAACCCTGGCCCAGGGGGTTGATTTCTTACGGGGATTTGCCACGATTGAACCTGAAAAGACCGATATCGACGGGCTCTTTTCCATGCGGAACGATCTGGATGTCGATTTTTCCGAGGTCATGGGACAGGAACATGTCAAACGATCCATGGAAGTGGCCGCCGCCGGCGGGCATAACCTGTTGATGGTGGGGCCGCCGGGGTCGGGAAAAACCATGATTGCCCGGCGTCTGTCCAGTATTCTCCCCGCGATTACGTTTGAGGAGGCTATTGAAACCACCAAAATTTTCAGCGTGGTGGGCATGCTTGAAAAAGAGCAGGCCCTGGTCACCCGCCGGCCTTTTCGTGCACCGCATCATACTATTTCCGATGCCGGCCTGATCGGCGGTGGCCATATTCCCAGGCCCGGCGAAGTGAGCCTGGCTCACAATGGTGTACTGTTTCTCGACGAGCTGGCTGAGTATAAAAAACATGTTCTGGAGGTGCTTCGCCAACCTCTGGAAGATCACCGGGTAACCATCTCCCGGGCGGCCTCCACGATTACCTATCCGTCCCGGTTTATGCTGGTGGCCGCCATGAATCCGTGTCCGTGCGGCTATCTGTCCGACCCGAAACATTCCTGCCACTGCACTGCGCACCAGATCCACCGGTACCGGTCTAAAATTTCCGGCCCCCTGCTGGACCGGATCGATATCCATGTGGAAGTACCGGCCGTGCCGTATAAAGATTTATTGAAGCAGACTTCTGCCGAATCATCCGAACAGATCCGGTCGCGGGTAACGTCGGCAAGAGAACGGCAGCAGAAACGGTTTGCCCGGTCAAAGATATTCTGCAACGCCCAGATGAACAATCGTCAGATCAAAGCGTATTGCCGGATCGATGACGCGTCGGACCGATTGCTTGAAACGGCCATTGATAAGATCGGCCTGTCCGCCCGGGCGTATAACCGGATTATAAAAATTGCCCGCACCATCGCCGATCTGGTCCCTGCCGACCGGATAACCTCCGACCATATCTCCGAAGCGATTCAATATCGCAGCCTTGATCGGAAAAAATAAATTTGTAAAAAATGCCGCGGGGGTTGACATTGATAAGGCAACGCATCATTTTAAAGCCAAATGACGCATCGCGTTATTTGTTTTGGAAACGGATTACCATGATATGAAAAAGAGGGTTGAAAATTAAAGGAGCGGATCATGGCGGGGGCGAATTCCAGAAAGAAAACGGCATCGAAATATCATCTCGTTAATAATTATAATGAAATATCTGGTTATCTGGTTGATATTGTAAAAAAATATAATGATAAGGTGGCAGTACCGACAGTGGCGGCCACCACGGAGGCCATTGATCTGATGCGCAGGGATCCGAAAAAAGCGGTTGAAAAAATATCGGATGGCGGCCGGCAATGGGTTGCCGATGTCCAGGAAGCGCTGCGTCAGCAGATCCGTCAGCGTGTGGATGACGGCAGGGAACTGGTAGAGGAACTGGCCGAAAACCCGCAAGAGGTCATCGGCAATTATGTTGCGGACGGTAAATCGTGGGCCACGGACATTTTTGGTAATACGATTGAGATCGTTAAGGATATGGCAGAAGACGGCAAAACGCTGGTGGATGAGATCCGGGCCGATCCCATGGCGGTGGCCGGTGATATCGTCAAGACTGGTAAAAAATACATGGCGCGGTTGCCCGGCATCAGCGCAATAGAAGAACAGATGGCGGAAAAAGGAAGTGCGATCATTGAGACACTGAACCTGTCGACCCGCAGCGACATCAAAAAACTGTCCGATGCCATCGATAAGCTGAATAAGAAAGTCGGTCGGATCAGCAAACGGATGAGCGGATAATCGGCGGACCTGCAAAGACGAGTGGCCCGGCTCGATACCAGCATAACCAAAAAAAAACGATAATAAAAGGCGGCTCCATGCGGTTGATAAAAAAATATGCCAACCGAAAACTGTATGATACCACAGCCAGAAAATATATCTCCCAGGGCCGGGTGGCGGAACTGATCAAAAATGGCGAGCCGGTCCGCATCGTTGATCATGTCACCGGTGAAGATATTACCGCTGCGGTGGTGTCCCGGCTGCTGGGAGAGGAAAATGCGCCCGAGAACGGGGGGATTCCGGCCGGTATGCTGGTTCAGCTGCTACGCAAAGGGAGTGATACCTTAACCGACTATGCTCATAAATACACCTCGATCTTTCAAGGCGCCATGACTCTGGCCGAGGATGAGGTGGACTCGCTGGTGCACCGGCTGGTGAAAAATAGAGAAATAACCGTTACCGAGGCCAAGCGGTTGAAGCACGACCTGACCCGTTATACCGGCCATCTAAAATCGTGGATCAGTGAAAAAATCGATCTGCGCGTCAACGAGGTCCTGGGTAAAATGAATCTGGCCACCCGGTCTCAGGTGATGTCTCTTACCGATCAGATAGAGGCATTGACCCGCCAGGTCGATCGGCTGGAAAAAGCGGTGACCACCCGCGGGCCGGGGAAGCAGGCCGGAGCGTCGCGTGACGTCCAATAAGGAAAAAATAAACGCAATGCTCCAGATGCCGTTTTTACTGGCATGGTATCTGTTCGGGTTTTTACTGGAATTTATTATTGAATTTCCGTTCAGGGTGGCCTTTTTTCTCAGAACCCGCCAGGCAAAAAGAAAAAGATCGCCAGGCTGTCGATAGTAGCAGGGACAGCATGCGCTTCACCGGATTTGGTTACTCCTGTTGTGGGAAAATCCGTCCCAGGCCTCCCAGCCTCCCAGCCTCCAGGCCTCCCAGCGTCCAGGCTTCCCGGCCCCCGATGTCGTCGTCAAAATCACCACCCGCACCGAAGCACCGCATCAGAAAATCCTGACCTGAAAAAACCGTTTTAACCTCATAATCATCACTGGACGCGCCAAGGCTGACGGAAATAATCTCTTTCATGAGAGGGCTCCCGGCGTCAGGCCGGCATTACCGATGGCGGCTGCCGGGCAGTTTTGCATCGTTTCCCGGCACAGGTACGTTTCTGTTAAGGTACGTCGCTGGCACCAGGCATACGCAGAATCAACCCGTGCATCACCGTTCAGGTTTTCCCTGAAATGGGCGGGTGCCATTGCCGCACACAGGGCGCACCCGATGCACTGGTCGTCTGCATAATACTTACCCGGCGCATTTCGGGAGCGCTTTCGGTTTGAACGTGCCATGCTAAGATGGTTCCCGGTGTTACCACATGGGGTGACGCCCTGTCTGTCGAGGCTAAAACAGGAGGAACCTGTCATCTACGGATACTACCTGCCCTCTTCCTGATACCAGAAGGTATCAAATTCTTCCATGAGAGAGTTGAAGAGCTCCTTAACCGAAACAATCTTATCTACGAGGTACGCATTGGCCCCGGCAAAAACAAACCCGCTTTTAAGTCTTCCCTTATAGGCATTCATCAGGGCCTGGGCAATACAATACGGTGCTTTAACTTCGTCACAATTGTGAAGGCATTTGAAGATGCATTTCCGGGGGCGGTGTTTTCCATTGGCCACATCATCCAGGAAACTGTTTTTAAGGGCCCGGCCGGGCATTCCCACAGGGCTTTTGATAATCGTGACATCTTCTTTGCGGGCGGCAACAAACGCTTTTTTAAAGGCAATATCGGCATCACACTCATGGGTGGCCACGAAACGGGTCCCCATCTGGACGCCCGACGCACCCATGCGGAGGAATTTCGCAATATCTCTCCCCGAGTAGACGCCTCCGGCCGCAATGACCGGAATCTGGCGCCTGGCTTTTTCCGCAAAAGGTTTTACGGCCTGGATCACATCCGACACGATTGTTTCCAGAGAAAAATTCGGATCATCAATCTGATCCCGCTTAAAGCCGAGGTGTCCGCCGGCTTTGGGGCCTTCGACGACAAACCCATCGGGCAGGTAGTCGAATCGGGCCAGCCATTTGCGGCAGAGTATATTGGCGGCCCGCCCGGATGAGACAATCGGCACCAGTTTGGTTTTTACCTTTTGTTTCAGTTCTTCGGATGCTTCTTTCAGGTATTTGGGTAAATCGAGCGGGAGTCCCGCCCCCGAGAAGATCACATCAACCTGTTCGGAAATCGAAGTCACCACCAGCTCTCGGAAGTTGGTCAGTGCGCACATGATGTTGACACCCAGCAGGCCGTCGGTCATCTTCTCGTGGGCCTTACGGATTTCGTCGGCAAGAATTCTTTTGTCGGCCCCGGCCGGGTCTGATTTCCGATTGGGATCTTTCATCCCGATCATGGCCGTGGCAATTACGCCCACACCGCCTTCATTGGCCACGGCGGAGGCCAACCCGGAAAGGGAAATACCCACCCCCATTCCACCCTGAATAATGGGAATTCTGGCGACAAGATCACCGAATTTTAAGCTGGGAAGCTGCATTTTATTTTCCTTTTAAATTAACTTTTGAATTAAAGGGTTGACCAAAAATACCACCGCGATATCATCACCACGATGCCGATCAAGCCTGACCTGATAATATAACACATAATAAATGAATAATCAATTATCGGTGATAATCAGCAGTAAATCCCGGTGAACCGGGATTTACTGTCGATACCGGTGCTGTATTGCCATTGAATTTTTTTTTGGGGTAACATATGATCTTTTTCATCCAAACCATCACCGAGACCGCATCTCTTGGGCAAATAAAACAAGAGGGGGAAAATCGTTCAATGGAAAAAGATTGCCTTTTCTGCAATATCGTCAAGGGAAAGACCGATACCCGATTTTTACTTGAAACCGATGAGGCTGTTGTCTTTAAGGATATCAACCCCCATGCTCCCGTGCACCTGTTGATTGTTCCCAAACGCCATATCCGCAGTATCAACGATTTGACCGACGAAGATCGGCCGGTGGTGGCGGAGCTGCTGATGCTGGGAAAAAAGATGGCCCGGCAACAGGGGGTGGCCGAAGACGGGTATAAACTGCTGTTCAACGTCGAATACGGCGGCGGCCAGCGCATCTTCCATCTCCATTTGCACCTGCTGGCCGGTAAGGTCTGGTAACCGGTCTCCCGGTATTTTATCCGGGTATTGGCTGATTGTGAGAAAATATCGTGGCCCACCCTGTTTTAATCATCGCTGCCGTGGCAGAAGAACTGACCGGCCTGCATAAGCGGCTGGGTCAGCCGTCTCTCGGCCATAAGGCGGCCAGGTTAATGTGCCGCGGTCATCTCGCCGGTACCGCCGTTCATTTACTGGAAACCGGGCCGGGGCAGATCAATACGGCAAGGGCGCTGACTGCGTATATTGAATCCGAAAGGCCGGCGCTGGTAATCCAGACGGGCTGTGCCGGCGGATTTGACGGGGCAAAGCTGGCCCTGGGCGACATCGGTATTGCCAGCCGGGAGATTAATGCCCAATGGGGAATTGAAAATCCCGGAGAAGCACCGGTTGTTTCCCCTTTTTCGTTCAATATCTTGAAAAAGGGGGATGCCAAGATTCAGGATTCCTACCCCATGGAATCCGAACTGGTAGAAAATACACGGTTTGTGTTGCATCAGGCGTTTGCCGTAACGGGTGTGAAAGTCGCTGTGGGTCCCTTTATCACCGTATCCACCATCACCGCTTCTGATACGAGCGCCGAAAAATATTACCGGAAATACCGGGCGCTCATGGAAAATATGGAAGGGGCCGCCGCTGCTCATATCTGTATCCATTACGGCATTCCATTTCTGGAAATTCGATCGGTCAGCAACCGGGTCGGCCTGCGGTGTAAAAAGATGTGGGATCTTCCGCTGGCTTTCAGGCATGGATCCCGGGCCGTTTATACCGTGGTCGAGGCCATTGGCTCCGGAAAAATACGAATCTGAATAGTCGGATAATATAAAACCCGTTCGAGCCGGTCGCTTTATCATTTTTTATGCTTATGTTCGGAGCGCTGGGAGATGGGGTGCACCGGTAAAGCCTCCTGCTCTTTGAATCCAGGTGTAACCAAAGGCGAAAATATGGAAAAAACCCTCAACGCGTTTCCGTTTCGAACGGTGCTGAGTTTCGAGCCGCTCTTTGCCTATTTAAAGCAAAGAGTGGAAAGCGTCGACGAAACGGTCAATTTTAATAAAAAGAGAATACAGGCCCTTCTTGACCGGTCCCGGGACCTGAACGGGCAGATAACGGATCCCGATCGTCTCAAGGCCAGCGATGAACGGGTCAACCGCTTGATGAGCACGGTGTTCTCGCCGATTTCCTGGGAAACCGAGGCCGTGGGTGCGGTGATTCCCCTGACCATTGAGCCCTTTTTTGTCTCTCCCCGGTTTGAACGGTTGTTCCTCGATAAAAGGGGAACATTTCAGGGGCGGATCAACGTGGGCACCCGGCGTTTTAACCAGGGACGGATCATCCGGGCCTACCTTTTAATCCTGGAACGGTTTTACGGGATCCGGCAGCGGCTCGACTATCCGCTCGTCCGGATTATTAAAGATCCGGAGACCGGCCTGGATCGTCATTTCAGGATGCAGCTGGATTTTCGATTTGTAGAAGTTCATCCATTAACCTCCCCCCGGGTGCTGTCGGATGAAGCGCGGGAAATGGTTTTGGAACACCTGACCCAGCCGGAAAAGCTCCGGGAAATAATTCCGCCTGAAAACTTTGAATTAAGGGGCTTTACCGTTATCCGTGCGGTGGAGGTGACCGCGTCCGAAGTGATTTCAGCCCTGGAACGGGATCTCATTGACCAGGATTCCATTACCTCCCAAAAGGGGTTTTTAGCCCTTCAGCAGCATCTGCGAACCCTTTTTCGGCGCCCGGACCTGGTGGCCACACTGGCAGGAATCCAGGATGACCAGGCCCTTCTGCTTAATTCCGGATCCGAGATGACCCATCGGTGTATTTTTTCCGATTCACGACATGTTCCTCTTTCGACATTTGCCGGGAGCCGGATTGAGCGTGTGATCAATGACCGCGAAATCGTTAAAATTGCAGACATATCCAAGGGCCACCCGGCCGGTGAATTTAAGTATGAAACCGCCAAACTGGAGATTCGATCCTGCCTGATCGGCCCGCTCTCTTACAAGAACCAGTGTATCGGTATCCTGAACCTGGGATCTCCCCGTGCCGGAGATCTGGGGGGCATGGATGCCCTGTTGATGGAACAGATACTGCCGATTTTTTCGCTGGCCATTAAAAAATCGCTGGATGAACTGGAGCATCAGATACAAAACGTGATTCGGGAAAATTGTACCGCCATTCATCCTGCGGTGGAATGGCGGTTTCGCAAGGCGGCCATACGGTATCTGGATGCTAAGCGGAAAGAAGGGAAGGCCGAGATCGAACCGATCATATTTAAGGATGTCTATCCGCTTTACGGTGTGTCCGATATCAGAGGGTCCAGCGAGGAGCGCAACCGGGCGATTCAAAAAGACTTAATCAACCACCTGAACCTGGGGTACGATGTGATCCGGCAGGCCCGAAAAGTACACGCATTGCCGATTCTGGAGGAATTAAACAGCCGCATCGAGGCCTTTATTGAGAAGGTTCAGGGGGGGCTGGCGACCGGTGACGACCTGGCCGTTGTTAAATTTATGCGTGATGAAGTGGAGCCGTTTTTTTATCAGGCCGATGGATTCGGAGACCAGGTGGCCGCAGCCATTGAGGCCTACCAGGCGGCCATTGACAGGAAGTCGGGATCGATTTACCGGCTCCGTCGGGATTTTGAAGAGAGTTTTTCCATTGTCAGTCAGCAACTGGCCACGTATCTTGATGAAGAGGAGGCGAGCGCGCAGGCGATTTACCCTCATTATTTTGAACGGCATGAGACCGATGGCGTGGATTACCTGATTTACCTGGGGGAATCGCTGGTGGAAGATGGAGGGTTCCACGATATTTACCTGAAAAACCTGCGCCTGTGGCAGTTGAAAGTTGCCTGTGGCATGGCCCGGCGGGTAGATAAATTGAAAACCACCCTTAAAGTGCCCCTGGATATCGCCCAGTTGATTCTGGTCCAAAACGTCCCTTTGTCCATCCGGTTTCGTTACGATGAAAAACATTTCAGCGTGGACGGCGCCTATGATATCCGGCACGCCATTATCAAATCACGCCTGGATAAAGCCGTGGTCCGGGGCACCGGGGAACGGTTGACCCAGCCGGGGAAGATCGCCGTTGTCTATTCCCATGTCGACGAAGCCGATGAAATGGCCCGGCATATCTGCTTTTTACAGTCAGAAGGGTACCTGACCGGGGATGTGGAGAAACTGGACATCGAAGACCTGCCCGGTGTACCGGGGCTGATGTCTATTCGCGTCGGCGTCGTTCTTGAACCTGAATCCGCCCGGAATAACGGGTAGACGGTCGTCTCCCCGCCTAAGGGGCGGCAGGGCGGGAATAGATCCGGTGATATTGCGCCATTTATGTTGACAGGGCTTTGATCAGCACGGTCAGGTAAAACCGGGCATGGCTGACAGGGGCGGCCATGTTGGCCCGGTGGTTGGCCAGGATGCTGCTGGGGCTGCTGTTAAAAACAAAGAGCGGGTCGATTTCGAGGGCGTGATGGCACGACTCAATGGCACGCTGGAAGTCTTTTTCGGCCTGCCTGGAAGCAATGATATTTTTGAAATCGTGTTCGATCCCCTTAAGAATAGTGCTTAATGCGCTGACAACGCCTTTGGTATAAAACAGATAATCATCCGATTTAAAAAAGCTGACGGGAACGCCATCTTCTTCGATTGTTTTTACCAGGTTGTCTTCACAACTGCCCAGCAGGTCTTCATAGGCCTTCAGGAGCGGGATTAAATTATCCGCCCGGTCGAAAAATTCGGCCTGTCCGTCAATCAACCGGTCTTTATAGGCGCCAAATGCGTTCAGGGCTTCTTTATATTTGGATTCCGCCGACGGGAACCAGTAGCGGTTCGATTTAATCATGAACCAGTTCATGGCATTTTCCAGATCCGGATCAAAGGTGGCCGTGGCGCCGGTTCGGGATATTCTTTCCGCCAGGATCACCGCGGACCGTCTTGAGACCTCCAGAACGCCGAGCTGGAAGTTGGCGACATTGTCACCTGTGGGGATAAGATCGTTGGGCCGCCAGCCCCAGAACCGGTCATTGAGTTCATATTGGAGCGGTTGTATCAGGGCGTCAACAAAAGCGACACCTGTGGGCAGGTTTTCCTTCGGGGCCGCATCAGGGGCGGGTTGTTCATGTTCCTGGGCCGGTTCTGCCTGATCAGCAGAAAGCGCATGCCCCGATTTCGCCGAGTCTGATTCCACCAGATCTGATTTCTCCTGATCCGAGTCTTTCAGAACCGGTTTTTCCTGATCCGAATCTTCGCCGGCGACATCCGCCTGGGAGGCGTGGTTTTGCGTTGCGGGCGCAGGTTCAGACGCGGAGACGGCATGAACGGGTGCAACATGCCCGGCACTTTTTTCAGTTGCGGCTAGATTTGAAACCGTTTCCGTGTTCGTTTCATGGGCCGTTGCATCCGGTCTGGCATGCGCGGGCGTGGTGTCCGCTTCCGGCTGGGGTGACGTGCGTTCGGGCTCTGTGGCCGTTTTCTGCTCAGGCGCCGGATGTTTCATCCCGGTATCTGCTTCCAGAGCGGCTGTCGGTTGATCTGCCGTTTTTCCTGTTTCCGGCGCTCTTGCCGGCGGGACGGTCTGGGGCGTCTCTGCCGTCTCTGCCGCCTCGGCTGCCTGGCTGGTCTGGGCGGGCGTTTCCGCTGGCTGGTCGGTTTTGGTTTTGGGTGCCCGCATGACGGCCCCGGTCCGGATCGGATCCATGGCTTTTTTCGTGGTAAGGATACCGACGAGGTGATGGTTATGATCCTCTATCCGGGCGGCGGGCGACCCGGATTGAAACAGCTGTTCGAGGACTCCAGTTTCCGCATTGATCCGGAGGGTCGCGGATTTGTCTGATAACAGATCGACCAGGGGGGTTTGATCGGGTGAAACCACCAGACGGCCCGGAAATCCCAGTTCGATGGTTTCCCCTTTTCCGTCGGCCGAATATAAATAAAACAGGTCGGAGACTTCGCCAAAGCGATGCGCGATGGTCGACATGGCTTTGGCCGAAGAGGTCGTTAATTTCAGGACGATGGGAGCTTGCTCTTCAGCGGCTGAAAGCGGCTGTGGCGCATAAAAAAGGCTGATGGCCGTAAAGAAAACGACGGCAGCGGTCATGGAAGATAAAATAAAGCCAAATTGCCGGGATTTATCCCCAAATGCGTAATCCTTTCTCATAATTAACCCCTTCGCAGTTTTCGGATATCACCAATACGGATCGTCACGTTTTGAGAATCAAAATATTCGATTAACGGTATCACATACTTACGTGATACACCAGTCATCTCTTTGAACCGGGGCGTTGTGATTTCGCCCTGTTCTTTGAGAAATGCCACCAGCGACTGTTTTAGTTCTTCAACCGCCCCGGCATGAAAGTAGAGGTCTTCCTTGGCTTTGATCAACTGGTGGTCCTGAACCATCAGGTCGAGGACATCTCTGGCCGTGGCGGCATCGGTATCAAGGGTTTTGATCAGCTCCCGGAAATAGGGCGGCATGAGGCCGGTATCGGCATAGGCGGCCAGGATGTTTTTCCTGATCGTGCTCTGGTCCGCCGCCAGAGATACTTTGTGGCCTGCCAGGCGGATTATCTTCTCATCCTCGACCAGCTGGCCGTCCCGGACCATCTGGTTCAGGATCAGGGTCAACAGCTTCGGATTTTTTACCTGGGGAAACTTGGAGCGCAGTTCTTCTTTCTGCATTCCGGGCTTGAGGGGATAATCATCGTGGTATTGCGACAGGGCGGTATGGATCGACCGGCACAGCTGTTCAATGGTATCGCCATGGATATACAGCTTTTCTTCCCTGTCCAGCAGGATGACCTCCCGGCGGGATAGGAGCAGGCCCAGGGGCTGATCAATGGCCTTGTCTTTCAGCCCGGTGGTAAGCCGCAACTCGGAAAATGTCAGGCCGGCATATCCCGTCTGGCGGATATGCTGAGATATTTTTTCCTCGGGGCTTCCTGTGACGAGGCCTTTAAGTCCGTCAATGACATCCTGCCGAAACCGTTTGTGTTTGGGCGGGATGGGGTTTAATACCACTCCGCCGCCCACCGTACGAACCGGCGAATAACTGCGAAGCACGAATCGGTCATTGGTTACCAGCGCCACCGGCGTATCCAGGCGGATCTGGGCCACGGTCGTGTCACCGGGGGAGAGCGTTTCCCGGTCCAGCAGGACCAGGTTGCCCAGGATTTCACTGGTGCCGGCATGGAAGCGCAAACGGGTTCTGTTTTTTAATTCTTTTTTGCAGCTTTTTAAATATTGTACCTGGATATCAACCATGTAGTTCGATTTCAGGGTCTGGGGTGCGGCAAGAACCTGTCCGCGGCTGACGGTTGACCGGTCCAGCCCTTGGAAGTTGATGGCCGTTCGCTGCCCGGCCGTGGCGCAGTCAACGCTCTGGTTATGCACCTGGATTCCCCGGACCTTGGAGGTAATTCCCGCCGGATAAATCATCACGGCGTCGCCGGTTCTAACGCTCCCCGAAATGAGGGTGCCGGTGATCACCGTTCCGAATCCCTTCATGGTAAATACCCGGTCGATGGGCAGACGGAACAGACCCGTGGCCGGGCGTTCCTGCAAAGTGGCCACCAGGTCGTCCAGGATGGTGATCAACTCGGGTATCCCCTGACCCGATTGAGAGGAAACCGGGACAATCGGCGCATTTTCCAGAAATGTGCCCTGCATGTACTGTTCGATATCGTCTGTCACCAGTTCGAGCCATTCTTCATCCACCATATCGATCTTGGTCATGGCCACAATTCCGTGCCGCACACCGAGCAGGCTGCAAATTTCCATGTGCTCACGCGTCTGGGGCATAATGCCCTCATCGGCGGCCACCACCATCATCACCAGATCCAGACCCGTGGCACCGGCCACCATGTTTTTAACGAATTTTTCATGACCGGGAACATCCACGATCCCAAGGCACCGCCCCCCGGGAAGGTCCAGCGATGCGAATCCGAGTTCGATGGTAATTCCCCGTAACTTTTCTTCTTTCAGCCGGTCGGTATCGGTACCGGTCATGGCCTTGATCAAAGAGGTCTTGCCGTGATCGATATGTCCGGCCGTGCCGAGAATAATCTGTTTCACAAAAGGGTCCTTTCCTCGGGTATCTATTGTTTCTTTTGAAAGTGATCCAGCAGATAAGCCGTCCCCACCAGCAGGATCGCCAGGCCCACTACAAACAGCGGCCCGCCGTCCGGGCGAAATGTCCGGACAATTACAACCGAGATGGCACCGCCGAGAATGGCGCGTAAAAGAAAAATGATTAAGTCGTTCATCGATTGCTGGCCTATTCGGGTGTTTTTTAACGCGGCACGATCATGTCTGTATCACTTCCAGATAAATTTAGCACAGGGAAACCGATAATTTATCATTGCGGGCATTGGCATGCTGGATGGTCACTTCGATCATATCTTCGGGCGAAAGCATCAGCCCCTCGGAAAGGGGCAGGGCACATTCGACCATATATTCGGACAATAAAATCTGGTAGTTGTGCCGGCGCTTGAATAGAACATAAGCGGTCGTTTTTTGCCCGACCTGTTTTTCAAAGTGTTTAAGCAGCCAGTATCGATATCGTTTCTGCTGGGTGCGGGCCACCAGGGTCATCGGTTGGCGGATGGAGGCGATTATTCGATCAATTTCTTCGGCCGTGTAAGGCGTTTCCATCCCCAGGACAGCGCGGATCTGGCGCTGGGTAATTAAATCGGTATATTTTCGAATCGGTGATGTGGCCGTAACGTAAGCGTCCACACCGAGGCCGGCATGCTTTTCCGGCAGACAACCCAGCTGAAAGCGGTTTAGCTGGCGTCGCTGCATCCAGTTTTGAAACAGGGTTCCTTCCATGCCCTTATACAGACGTTTTTTTGGATCGGCCTGGGATCTGAAAATGGCCGGCATTTTGTGGTCGGACAGGAAGCGGGCCATCATGGCGTTGGCCAGAATCATCATCTCGGATACGATCAGCCGGGCGGGGCTTTCACGGTCAACCCGGTTGAGCTGGATGGTCCCCGCCTGATCGAGCCAGAGGTGGATCTCCGGCAGGGAAATCTGGGTGGCATTGGCGTCAAACCGGAGGGACCGGTATTTCCCGGCCAGGTCGTAAAGTGAGCGGAGAGAGGCGCTGGAATCGATAGACCGATTGACATCCCGGTAAAATAACTGTGATTTTACGCGGATCAGGCTGGGGACTACCTCGGACTCAAGGATAACGCCCCAGGGCGACATCAGCACCCAGGTCGTGATGGCCGGGCGAACCTCACCGGCAGTGAGACTGAACAATCCCTCGGACAGGCTCGGGCAGAGCATGGGTATTTTTCGGTCGGGCAGGTAAATCGAGCTGGCCCGGTTCATGGCATCGATATCGGTGGGGTCTCTTTTTTTAATATAGTGGGCCACATCGGTAATGTGGATGCCGATCCGGAAATTGGGCCCCCGCTTTTCAATACTGATGGCGTCATCCAGGTCAAGGGTTGCCGGGCCGTCAATGGTCATTACGTCCAGCTGGGTCAGGTTCACGCGGCGGTCGGCGTCAGGATCCGCAAATTTTTCTTTAACCAGGGCGTCGGCATGGGCTTTGACATCGGGGGGAAATTCGATGGAAATATTTTCACGAAGTAATTCGATGTTTTCATCCTTTGAAAAAACCCCCAGGTGGACCAGGGCGTTAAAAAGATCGTCGTTTTGATCCAATCCGGCTGTTTTCAGTATCCCTCTGGCGATATCCGTCTCCCGGCTTTCTTTGCCAAACAGGTAATAATCCTTGAGTATCACCATCACCGTCTGTTCCAGATCCGAAAGCGTATCCATCTGAATCGGGATCGGTCGTGTTTCCTGATTTTTCAGCAGCCCCTTTATCCGGGCGGCGCCGGTTTCAATTAATTTCTGCCGCCGGGCCTCTTCTTTGCGCCGGTTTAAAATCTGTTCGACCTGGGTCGCCGAATGAGGGAAAAACCGGTCATGATTGAATTTGAAATAGAGCCGGTCTTCAAAAAAGGCCCGGACCACAGCCGCTTCACGGTCGCTGTCGGGTTTGCCGGGGAAGCAGAGCCCCGTCATGGTGGGCAGATCAATCCATTCTTCTTCCGTATTGAGGACTTCCCATAATTTCCTGATATTAATCTGTTCGGTAAGACGCTGGCGTTCAGCGCCGATTTTTTTCAGGGCTGCAATGGTATCATCCCGGCCAAGCGCCGGATCAAGGGATCGATTACTATGATGGGAGACCCGGCTGATGGCCAGGTTGACTTCACGGTTGGTTTCGGCCAGCAGGCGCAGCCGTTTTTGCTTGACCTGCTGGACGACGGCGCAGATAATCTTCTGTCGATCAATATATTCTACAATGTTTCCGGTTTCCATAAGCGCCCCTCGTAACAGTCGTATGCCGGAAAGTCAACAAACGACGGCCTTCGGAAAACCCGGGATGTCAAAAAAAACCGGGTATTCGTAAACTATGGATGCCCATAAAATCAGGACTTCGGACAATAAAGATATGAGAAAAATTTTCAACAAACGTTGCGCACGCTGTCAGGGTGTATATTTTCAACAGATTACCGGAAAGATCAAAGGTCACGCTATGGGTAATATTTAAGGCCGGAGGCGCTATTTGAACCCGTCGTTTCATCTCATCAAGCCATATTTTTCCACACATCGATTTCGGATCATTATCGGCATGGGTTGCCTGGTCGCCGTTGACCTGATGCAGCTCTACATCCCCCGGGTAGTGAAACAGGCCGTGGACGGGCTGGCCGTTTATCAGGCGGACCCGCGGTCGCTTTTGAAACAGGCGCTGGTCATTGTTATGCTGGCCATCGGCATCGGGGGGCTTCGGTATGTGTGGCGCAGTTGCCTGATCGGCCTGGCCGTTCGGGTCGAGGAAGGTCTTCGGAACCGGTTGTTTATGCACCTTCAGACGCTGTCGGCCGCTTATTATGACCAGACACCCACCGGCGATTTGATGGCCCGGGCCACCAACGATATCAAACAGATCCGCATGGCCACCGGCATGGGCCTGGTGGCCATTACCGATGCCGTGGTACTGGGCACTGCGGCCATCGGGTTTATGGCTTACATCAATGTCCGGTTGACCTTGCTTTTATTGATTCCCATGCCGGCAATTGTTTTCACCGCCCGATTTTTTGGAAAGAAAATGCATCGCCGCTTTAAGGATGTGCAGGCCGGATTTTCGACCATGACCGAAACCGTCCGCGAGTTTTTTTCCGGGATCCGCATGATTAAAGTGTACAACCGGCAGGATGAGGCCGCCCGGCGGTTTGGGGCGGTTTCCGGTGATTATGTCCGCCGGAACATGAAACTCGTGCGTATTACCCGGACATTTATTCCGTTGATGATCTTTTTTTCCAACCTCAGCCTGGCCATCGTTATTTTTCTGGGCGGGCGTCAAACCATTACGGCCACGATCACACCGGGTGAATTTGTCGCGTTTATTGCCTACTTGGGGCTGCTGACGTGGCCTATGATGGCCCTGGGATGGCTGACCAACCTTGTGCAGCGCGGCCAGGCTTCACTGGACCGAATCGACGCGGTAATTCAGACGGAACCGGATATCCGGCCGGGCACGCCGGCGGATGATGCGCCGGATACAGCGGGTTCGATTATACCGGAGCCGGTCCGGGGCGCACTGGTGCTGTCGGATGTCCAATTTCACTACCCGGCCAATATTCTGAAACCGGACAGGTCCGTCCCTGAGAATCCGGACCACTCCGGGCCAGCAGACGACAGGGCCGGGCATGCCGGTCCCCAGGTTCAGGAACCGGTCCCGGTGCTGGACGGTATCTGCCTTTCCATATCGCCTGGAGAAACCATTGGTATTGTCGGGCCGCCCGGAGCAGGCAAAACCACCCTGTTAAATTTGATTCCCCGGTTGTACGATGTGTCCGGCGGAAGTATCTGCCTGGACGGTACGGATATTCGCCACATGGACCCGGTACATCTGCGTGCGCATATCGCCTTTGTTCCCCAGGAACCGTTTTTGTTCTCCGGGACCATGGGTGAAAATATTTTTTTCACGGCCCGTGCGGACGATGAAGAAAAAGTGGCCGCCACCCTCAAAGCGGCGGCCCTGGATCAGACGATTGAAATGTTTGATGAGGGCCTGGATACACTGGTTGGCGAAAAAGGCGTGATTCTTTCCGGCGGGCAGAAACAGCGTGTGGCATTGGCCCGCGCGCTGTATTGTGAGGTGCCGATTCTGCTCCTGGATGACCCGATCAGCCAGGTAGACGCCCAGACGGCCGATACGATCCTTAGAACCCTCGGCGTCCTGAAAGGCCGGCGGACCATTATCATGGTCTCCCACCGGCTTTCCGCTTTGCGAAATGCCGATCGGATTATTGTTATGGAGGGCGGCCGCATCACCGAATCGGGCAGCCACGAACAACTCGTATCGACCGGCGGCTATTATGCCCGCACCGCGGCAATCCAGGCGCTGGGCGGAGAAGA
Source organism: Deltaproteobacteria bacterium (assembly GCA_003973265.1). Classification (GTDB taxonomy): domain Bacteria; phylum Desulfobacterota; class Desulfobacteria; order Desulfobacterales; family QNYZ01; genus QNYZ01. The sequence goes on from QNYZ01000103.1 coordinate 39,074, forward strand.
TGACCATGGGCGTTAATCGCGATTATTTCGCCGAAGAGAAAATCGGCAGGGTCACCGATGCCGGACTGATGCGCCGGGTGTATCCGTTTGTGCGGCCCTATGGGCTTCACCTGGCGGCCGCCGTCGTGTTTATCCTGGCGGTGACCCTGATCGAGCTGGCTGTGCCGTACGTCACCAAAATGGCCATTGACCGCTATATTGTTCCAGTGTCCGGCACTGTTGATTCCCCCGCGGACGGCATCCGGGCGCACCGGCCCGCCAGGGACCGTCTCGTTACGGTGGATATGTCGGATCCGGCGGTTCGGGCGGTTGTGGAAAAATACCGGGATCGCTTCCGGATCGTCAACCATCAGACCGTTATCAGGTGGACGGATCTGCCGGGTATTGAAAAATCAGATATCGTGACATTACGAAAACGGGATCTGAACGGTATCGCCCGGTTGACGTTGATTTTTCTGCTTTTGATCGTTGCAGGGCTGGGGGCCAATTTTGCCCACCAGCTGATCCTGGAATATACCGGTCAGATGATCATGCACGATTTGCGTATGCGACTGTTTACCCATATCCAGTCTTTATCCGTCCGGTTTTTTACGAAAAACCCCGTGGGCCGGCTGGTGACACGGGTGACCAATGATGTTCAGAACATGCACGAATTGTTTACCGCCGTGATCGTCTTTGTTTTCAAGGATCTGTTTTTACTGATCGGTATCTGTATTGTGCTCCTCAGTTTAAACTGGCAGCTGGCGTTGATCTGTTTTACCGTCTTTCCCATCGTTTTCTTTGCGTCGTTTTACTTTGCGCGCCAGGCCCGGGATGTCTACCGGCTGTTACGGGTCAAAGTTGCTGAAATCAATGCCCGCCTTACCGAAACCATTAACGGGATGCGGGTGATACAATTGTTCAGGCAGGAAGCGGCCAGTGAACAGCGGTTCAGGCGGTTAAACCATGAAAACTATATGGCCGGGATGCGGCAGTTACGCATTTTTGCACTTTTTATGCCCTTTGTCGGGATGCTGGGAACCGTGGCGCTGGCCGTGGTGATCTATTTCGGGGGAAGCCGGGTATTGGACGATCGTATCACCCTGGGCATCCTGGTGGCGTTTATTTCTTATATCCGCATGTTTTTCCGGCCTATCCGGGATATCGCCGAAAAGTATAATATTCTCCAAAACGCCATGTCGTCGGTTGAACGACTTTTTCTCATCCTGGACAATTCCGGACAGATGGCTCAGCCCGATCCCCGGCCCAGCGGGGGAAAAGACGGCGGGGCCGGACTGGAGCGAATTCACCGGATTGAATTCGACCGGGTCACTTTCGGATACCAGCCCGGCATACCGGTACTGGAAGACATCCGTTTAACAATCAACGAAGGTGAGCGGGTGGCCGTGGTCGGCCCCACCGGATCCGGAAAGACATCGCTGATTAACCTGCTGGTCCGGTTTTACGATCCTGACAGCGGCCGGATATGGATCAATGGCCGCGGACTGACCGATTATAAAACGACCGCCATTCGTCAACGCATGGCCCTGGTGACTCAGGATCCGTTTTTATTTACCGGAACCATTGCGGACAATATTCGTTTCGGTAATGCCGCGCTAACGGACGGCGATCTGGAACGGGCCATCGAAAACGCCCATTGCACGGACCTGGTCGCCAAACTGCCCGGTGGGACGGATTTTGTCCTGGCTGGCGGCAAGGAAGCCCTGTCCAGCGGCGAGCGGCAGCTGATATCGATTGCCCGGGCGTTTGCCAGGGACCCGGATCTGCTCATCCTGGATGAGGCCACCTCATTTATCGATTCCATTACCGAGCAGCATATTCAGAAGGCGCTGGACCTTCTCATGCAGCGGCGAACAACGCTTCTCGTCGCCCATCGCCTGTCCACCGCACGAAAGGCCGATCGAATCGTGGTTATCTCCCGGGGACGGATTGTGGAAACAGGTACCCATGAAGAATTGATCCGGCAAAAGGGGGTTTACTACCGGCTCGGAGAATTGCAGCATTGATTTTATCCTTGCCAAAAGAAAAGGTAACTGGTACGAAAACTTACTTAGGCGTTCATGCCGGGATAAGGGGGTATTCGATAAATTTTAAACAGTTGCCAACAGACTTTAGGGTTCTGATTTCAACCGATAGTGGCATTATCGTACAATAACAATATCTAATCATCAGAAAAAAGGAGGGATTCGACAATGGCGTACAATGCAGTTGAGATGGCGGACTGGGAGATTTCCGAAGAAGCCGAAAAAAATATGCCGACACCGGACGAATGGCGGGATAAACTCGGGTTGCAGAAAGACGAAGTTTTACCCATGGGCCGCCTGGCCAAACTTGATTTTCTGAAAATCATCGACCGGCTCAAGAACAAACCGGACGGCAAATACATTGAAGTGACCGCCATCACACCGACTCCGCTGGGCGAAGGAAAAAGCACCACTTCCTGCGGCCTGATGGAAGGCCTGGGTAAACGCGGAAAAAACGTTGGCGGTGCGCTGCGTCAGCCTTCAGGCGGCCCCACCATGAACGTCAAGGGAACGGCGGCCGGCGGCGGAAACTCCCTGCTGATCCCCATGACCGAGTTCTCCCTGGGTTTGACTGGTGACATCAACGACATCATGAACGCCCACAACCTGGCCATGGTGGCCCTGACCTCGCGGATGCAGCATGAGCGGAATTATAACGACGAGCAGCTTCAGCGATTGACCGGTATGCGCCGTCTGGACATTGATCCCACCCGCGTTGAGCTGGGCTGGATCATGGACTTTTGTGCCCAGGCCCTTCGGAATATCATCATCGGCATCGGTGGCCGTTACGACGGATTTACCATGCAGTCCAAATTCGGTATTGCCGTCGGGTCCGAATGTATGGCCATTCTGGCCGTGATCCGGGACCTGGCCGATCTGAAAAAACGCCTCAATGAAATCACGGTGGCCTTTGACAAGAGCGGCAAACCGGTGACCACCGGCGACCTTGAAGTCGGCAATGCCATGACCGCTTTCATGCGCAACACCATTAACCCCACCTTGATGTGCACCGCCGAATATAACCCCTGCATGGTGCATGCCGGGCCGTTTGCCAATATCGCCGTTGGCCAGTCTTCGATCATTGCCGATCGTGTCGGTCTGAAGCTGTTTGACTACCATGTAACGGAAAGCGGGTTTGCCGCCGACATCGGGTTTGAAAAATTCTGGAACGTTAAATGCCGGTTCAGCGGCCTGAAACCACATGTCTCCGTACTGACCTCCACGATCCGCGCTCTCAAAATGCACGGCGGCGGACCCAAGGTTACCCCGGGGATTGCCATGGACGATGTTTACACCAAAGAGAACCTGGAGCTGGTCGAAAAAGGCTGCGAGAACATGGTCCATCATATCAATACGATCCGCAAGGCCGGAATTAATCCGGTGGTGTGTATCAACCGGTTCTACACGGATACCGACGCCGAGTGCGCGGTTGTCCGGAAAGCGGCCGAAGCTGCCGGTGCCCGCTGTGCCGAGTCTAAACACTGGGAAAAAGGCGGCGAGGGTGCGCTGGAATTTGCCGATGCCGTCATCGATGCCTGTAACGAGGAGAATGATTTCAAATTCCTCTATCCACTGGAAATGAAGCTGCGGGATCGGGTCAAAACCATTGCCACGGAAGTTTACGGTGCGGACGGTGTGACCTGGACCCCGGAGGCGGAGGCCAAGGCCAAAATGCTGGAAAACGATCCCAAGTATGACGACTTCGCCACCATGATGGTTAAAACCCATCTCAGCCTGAGCCACGATCCGACACTCAAGGGTACACCCAAGGGTTGGACGCTGCCTATTCGTGACATCCTGATTTATTCCGGCGCCAAGTTCCTCTGCCCCTGTGCCGGTACCATCAGCCTGATGCCGGGAACGGGTTCCAACCCGGCATTCAGAAGAGTGGATGTGGATGTGGAATCTGGAAAGGTGTCCGGATTGTTCTAAACAGTCCGTTATACTGAACAATTAAAAAGGCCCCGTGCGTTTGCCGGGGTCTTTTTTTTTCTTACTCTACTTTCTTCAAGGCGGCACAACCTTTGGTCCTTTTGGATCAGGCTTTTTAGCGGGTCTCTTTCACCTGTTTCAGACGGTCCGGCGGTACCCGGACCGCCACCACTTCGGCCCGGTCGCACTCATCCCCGCCAGCATAGAGCGAGCAGTGAACGATGGCCTTTTTGGGCGTCAGTTCCTTGATGCGCGCCCGCAGAAACAATTCATTTCCCAGCGGCGTGGGCTTGATATAGGTTACATTCAGGTTTGCCGTTACGCACAGGATCGGCGGCTGGGAGCCCATCGGTCGGTTCTCGGCCTGGTACATGGCTGCCACGGCCGTTCCCACGCTGTGACAGTCGATCAATCCGGCGATCAGGCCGCCGTAAACAATACCCGGATAGGCGGTATGGTGGGCTTCGGGTGTGAATCGCAGCGTTCCCTCCGTTCCGTCCCACTCGGATCGGATGTGCCATCCTTTGGGGTTGTTTCGTCCACAGCCAAAACAGATGGAGATATCTTCCGGGTAGGTATCCTGTATAACCGGGGCCATTTTTTATTTCCTTATTGTTTGCATAAAATGAAGTTCGGTATATAAACGTTCAGGGATTACATTTCAAGGTGAGAAACATCCAACCATAGAGGTTTTTTTCAAAGAGGGAGGCGCTGATGAAGGAAGCACTCAAGTCTGGTATGACGTTCGAGTTGAAATATACGGTTCCCGAGGATAAAACCGTTCCGCATCTTTTTCCGGACATTGAAGAAGCCCGGACAATGCCAAAGGTTTTTGCCACGGGATTTCTGGTGGGGCTCTTTGAGTTTGCCTGTATCAAAGCGATCAACCCGCATATTGACTGGCCCCGGGAGCAGACCGTGGGAATTGGTATGCAGATGGATCACCGGGCCGCCACGCCGCCCCATTTTACCGTCACGATCACGGGAACCGTGACAGAGGTGGAGGGGCGTAAGTTGACGTTCGATCTCACCGCCCACGACGGCGTGGAAACGATCTCCAGGGCGGTCCACCAGCGGTTCATCATTGATGCCGACAAATTTAACGCCCAGGTTCGGCAGAAGATCGAAGATCACGACCCGCATTCCGACTGATTACATCCTGCTGGCGGTGCGGACGCCACGGGGTTTTCCCATTGCCCGGGCGGCAAAAAGCAGGCCACAGATCGATTTGGCATCCTGGATCCGGCCGGTGTGGACCATGTCGATAGCCTCGTCAAGGGAAAACCGGTGAACATCAAGAATTTCGTTTTCGTCCAGAGATTGTGCAGCGGCGGTTAAATCAGTAGCCAGGTACAGATGGATCCGTTCATCCGAGTATCCCGGCACCGGCGTGATTTCGCCCAGCTTTTTCCAGCTGCTGGCACTGAATCCGGTTTCTTCCACCAGTTCCCGGCGGGCACAGACTTCGGGTGTCTCGCCGGGATCCAACGTCCCGGCGGGGATTTCCCAGATTCGGCCTCCCACGGCATGCCGATACTGACTGAGCAGCAGAACCGTTCCGTCGGCGTTAACAGGGACAATCGCCGCGGCCCCGGGATGACGGATGACTTCAACGCTGAAGGTTTTACCCGTATCGGTGGTGAGCTTTTCCGAATAGAGTTCGAATACGCGGCCCTGGTGGAGCCGTTTTTTAGCGGTGATTTTGACTTCCATGAGTTTCCTTTCCATCAACATCAGTTTACAATCAAGTTAAACCCATTAAAAAGCGATTTGCCGGGATTATGTGGATGCCGGTTTTCCGGTCGATAAAGTGATCGTTTTCATCGAACACAACCAGGAACTTTTGCTGGACGTTTAACCGTTTGCCATAGTATCTCAATGCCTTTGATTTGGTTTTTTTTAACTTACACTCTGCCATGAACCACGGCGTTCCATCCCATGTAGCCAGGAAATCCACTTCTCGTTTTTCCCTATCTCTGAGATACCACAGCCGGGTTCGGATTCCGAAGGTATCATGGTAAAAATCGCAGAGTTTCAAAAGATGGGCCGCTATCATATTTTCGAAACGTGGCCCTTTCTCTTCGATCTCGGACCAGTCCCACAGGTAATATTTTGCTTCTTTTTTCAATGCTCTTTCCAGGCGAGAATGATAGGGCATTACCTTGAAGCAATAGTAGTTGCGGAAAAGTATCTCCATCCAGTTAATGATTGTTTTTGGACTGGCCTGAATATCTTCAGACAAGGAAGACAGTGAGAGCGGGGCCGCCACCCGTTTAGGCAAAAGCGCACCAAGGAGTTCTATCTGCGACAACAGCTTAATGTTCTCGGTATCGCGAATATCTTCGCGGAAGATGCGTTCAAAGCGCTCATTTTGCCACCGCAGCATGGTTCGCTCCGATCCCTCAAACAATGGTTCGGGGAATCCGCCAAACTTGAACAGATCGGATAAGCCGTGTCCTTTCTGCGTAAACTCCAAGGTGTGACGTAAAGCAGGCATTACCGTTTTCGGGAACAAGTTGTTGTATTCCCGCAGAGAAAAGGGATGAAGGGTATGATAATGGTATCTGCCCATCAAGGAATCACCCGAGCGTCTGTAGACATCCAAACGCGAACTGCCGGTCACCAATATTTTTTCATTTTCCAGGCGGGTGTCCCAAATACCCTTAACAAGATTTTTCCACTGGGCATACTTGTGGATCTCGTCAAAAATCAGACATTGAGTGTCCGGTGGCCACTCCTGGCCGGTAATCCTGAGCTTGTGCTTTGGATTATCCCAGTTGAGGTAAACATTCTTGTCGTATTCAGCCGCGATGGACTTGGCCAGGGTGGTTTTACCGACCTGACGTGGACCGCCGATAAAGACCATTTTTTTGTGCAGGTCTTCTTTGACAAATTGGCTGAGATATCGCTTACGCATACGACAAAAATATCGCACAGGTAAAAATTGTCAATACTTATTTTACCTTAAGGTAAAAATTGTCAGATGGATGGGGCTTTTAGCGACACCATCAAGACGCATAGATAGAACATTTTCGAACAGCCATGGCCGCTTCCATGAGTGCCTCGGAAAAGGTCGGATGGCCGTGGATAGTCCGGGCGATATCTTCGGAACTGGCGCTGAATTCTAGGGCCAAAACGCATTCGGCGATCATGTCCGCCGCCCGGGGGCCGATAATGTGAACCCCCAGGATCCGGTCGGTTCTGGCATGGGCGATGAGTTTGACAAACCCGTCGGTTTCGCCCATGCACCGGGCGCGCCCGGTGCCTGAAAACGGATACGAACCCACACAATAGGGAATTGCCCGCTTTTTCACCGCTTCTTCGGTCAACCCGACACTGGCCACCTCCGGCCAGGTATAGATCACCGACGGGATGGCATCGTAATTGACCTGCCCGGCCTGTCCGGCAATACATTCCACGGCCGCGATTCCTTCGGCAGAGGCTTTGTGGGCCAGCATCGGCCCCGGTGTCAGGTCGCCAATGGCATAGACGCCGGGGATATTGGTGCAACAGGTTTCATCAACCGGAATCCGGCCGGTCTTTTCATCTGTCAGCACCCCGGCGTTTTCCAGGCCGAGCCCGGCGGTCCGGGGTCTGCGGCCCACGGATACGAGGAGGCGGTCAACCGTTAATCTGGATGATTTCCCTTTGGTGTCAAGGACGACCCGGACTTTGTTTTTTACCACCCTGGCACTGTCAACCCGGGTGTTCATGCGAAACTCAAACCCCTGCCTGCGCAGCGTTCGATCCAGGGTTCGGGCCATTTGTCCATCCAGGGTGGTGGCAATCTTCGGGAGCATCTCGATGACGGTGACTTTGGCCCCATAACGCCGCCAGACCGATCCGAGTTCCAGGCCGATATACCCGCCGCCCACAATGCCCAGATGGCCGGGTATCGATTGAAAGCTCAATGCATCGGTCGAATCGACAATCCGTTTTCCATCAAATGGAATTCCGGGAACGTCAATCGGTACACTTCCCGTGGCCAGTAAAATGTGACGGCCCTCCAATACTTTCGGCCGTTTCTTCCCCGTGGATACCTTTATCCGGCCCTCTCCCGAAAGGGTCGCCGTCCCCTGGATAATGTCAATGCCGTTGCCGCTGAGCAGTTTACGGACATTAGCGGTCAGCTCTTTTACAACGGTCTCTTTCCTGTCCATGACTTTTTTTATGTCCAGGGAGATCCGCCCCGTTTTGATCCCATGGTCGGCAAAATGGGTTTTGGCCAGATGGAAATATTCGCTGGAATCGAGCAGGGCCTTGCTGGGAATGCAGCCGACATTCAGGCAGACGCCCCCCAGGCGCGGTGATTTTTCGACGCAGGCTGTTTTTAAGCCGAGCTGGGCGGCCCGAACAGCGGCTACGTATCCGCCGGGCCCGGAACCGATAATGACCAGGTCATACCTGTTTTTTGCTGCCATGATTACACCTCCAATATCATTCGTTCCGGGTTTTCAATAAATTCCTTAATCCGTTTCAGGCAAGTTACCGCTCCTTTTCCATCGACGATGCGATGGTCGTAGCTCAGGGCTACATACATCATCGGGCGGATCACGATGTTGTCATCGACCACCACCGGCCGTTTTTCGATCTTGTGCATGCCCAGGATTCCGCTCTGGGGCATGTTGAGAATCGGCGTACTGAGCAGGGAGCCATACACCCCGCCATTGCTGACGGTGAAGGTGCCTCCCTCCAGGTCAGCCAGCTCCAGGCGGTTGTTTCTGATTTTGGCAACCAGGTCAACGATGGCCTGCTCGATGTCGGCGAAATTCATCTTCTCGACATGCCGGATCACGGGAACCACCAGGCCCCGGTCGGACCCGATGGCCACGCCGATATGCTGATATTGATGATAAATGATGTCATCTCCATCGATAAAAGCGTTTATTTCCGGGATTTCCTTGAGAGCTTCCACGCTGGCCTTGATAAAAAAGGACATAAAACCGAGGGATACGCCGAATTTTTTTTCAAAGGGTACTTTATATTCGGCGCGAAGGGCCATGGCCCGGCTCATATCAATTTCATTGAACGTGGTCAGCATGGCCGTATTCTGCCTGGATTCCAGAAGCCTGGCCGCAATCCGTTTTCGAATCGGGGTCATGGGTTTTCGTATTTCCGCGGCAGCGTCCGCCGGTTTCGGTGATATGCCGGCCGAAGGCGGCGATGCCGGGTTGGTTACCCGCCCTGCCGGCACACTTTCCAGGTAAAGCAGAATATCTCCCTTGGTGATCCGCCCTCCCGGGCCGGTTCCCGTGATCCCGGATATATCCACGTTTTTCTCAGCTACCAGGCGCCGCACCGAAGGGGCCAGGGGGATCGATGCCTCGTCCGTTCCGACAGGTGCGACCGGTTGAGCGGGTGCGGGTTCCGGCATTTTTTCGTCGGCGGGTGCGGCTGCTTTTTTGGTTTCAGATATTTTAGGTTCAACCGTTCCGGCTTTGACGGATCCGGATTCAATTGGCGTACTACCTTTTTCGGTACCGGACACCATCACCGGCTCAAGGGTGCCGACCACCGCACCGATGGCAACGGTTTCTCCTTCCGCGGCTAAAATTTTCAACACACCGTCAACCTCGGCCGCCACCTCCAGGGTCACTTTGTCGGTTTCAATAACAAATAAGGGCTCGTCTTTTTGAACCGAATCGCCGTCCTGTTTAAACCATTCGGCCAGCACCGCTTCCTGGATCGACTCGCCGACACTGGGAATTTTAATCTCGATGGTCATGATGACTCCTTAATTAAATTGGCTTTGATCTTGCCGATGGCCTCATCGGAAATGGCCGTCTGATTTTGCCTGTAAGTCACGGGAAATCCGGAAGCGGGGCTGGGAGCCGCTTTCCGGCCAATATACTTAATCGGTTTTCCGATGATCTGTTCAAGTCGGGGGCGGATAAACTGCCAGGCGCCCATGTTTTCCGGTTCTTCCTGTACCCAGACCCAGCTTTTTGCTGTTTTATATCGGTTGACGACCTGTTTAATCCGGTCCTCGGGGAACGGATACAATTGTTCCAGGCGAATAATGGCCGTGTCCGTTGTGTTGATTTCCCGGCGTCGCTGAATCAGCTGGTAGTATATCTTTCCGGTGCAAAGCAGTACCCGGGTGGGCTTAATGGCGGTTGGAAAAGGATCATCTAAAACGGCTTGAAATGATCCTTTCGTCAGCTCTGAAAGACTTGAGACGGCCAGGGGATGCCTGAGCAGGCTTTTGGGGGACATGATAACCAGCGGTTTCCGATAGGTTACTTTTACCTGGCGCCGCAAGAGATGAAAATATTGGGCCGGGGTTGACGGGTAGCAGACCTGGATGTTGTCATCGGCGCATAATTGCAGAAAACGTTCCAGCCGCGCACTGGAATGATCGGGGCCCAGGCCGTCCAGTCCATGGGGCAGCAGCATGACCAGACCGCACAGCCGTTGCCACTTGGACTCACCGCTGGCGATAAACAGATCGACGGTGACCTGGGCGCTGTTGACAAAATCGCCAAACTGAGCCTCCCAGATCGTCAGGCCATGGGGCTGGGTCAGGGCATACCCGTATTCAAAACCGAGCACCCCCACTTCGGACAGGTGGCTGTTGTACACGGCAAACCGTCCCGGCGGCTTGCCAATGGTGTTGAGCGGTGTCAGCGGCTTTCCGGTTTTGATATCAGTCAACACGCTGTGGCGCTGGCTGAACGTTCCCCGGGCCACGTCCTGGCCGCTCAGGCGGATTTGCACCCCTTCTGCTACCAGCGAGGCGAACGACAGGGCTTCGGCATTGGCCCAGTCGATCCCGGCCCCTTTTTTTACCGCATCCAGCCGTTTGTCCAGCAGGCGTTTGAGTTTGGGGTGAGGGTTGAAATCGTCGGGAACCCGGTTCAGTTTTCGGGCCAGATCCACAAGCCGGGTTCTGGCTACCGCCGTTTTTACCGGATCGTGCGAATAGTCACCGTGAAATTTGTCCCAGGTTTCATAAAAGCGGGGAACCGGAAAAGCGCAGGCGCTGTTATGGATTTCCTGGTAGGCCGCCTCCAGTCGATTCTCAATGTCGCCGGACAAAGCGTCGATTTTTTTCTGGGTTACGGTTTTTTCCGCCAACAGCTGATCCGCATATAACCGATCGAGAGGGGGCCGCGTTCGGATCCGGTCATACATCGTGGGCTGGGTAAAATAGGGTTCATCGCCTTCGTTGTGTCCAAAACGACGATAACAGATGACATCGATGACCACATCCTTGTGGAAAGTGTTGCGATAATCGGCGGCCAGCCGGGCCACGTGAACCACGGCTTCCGGCTTTTCACCGTGAACGTGGAAGATCGGGACCATCAGCATTTTGGCTATATCGGTGGAGTATCGCGTGGAACGGGCATCTTCCGGCAGTGTCGTATACCCGATCTGGTTGTTGATCACGATATGAATCGTGCCCCCGGTTTGATATCCTGCCAGCTGGGACATGTTCAGGGTTTCGAACACCACACCCTGGCCGGAAAAGGCCGCGTCGCCGTGCAGCAGGACCGGGAGGATGGTTTTTTTGCCTTGTCCGGGCATATCCTGCCGCGCCCTGGCAATTCCCTCCACCACCGGGTCTACGGCTTCAAGGTGGCTGGGATTATTGACGAGAAAAATGCCCATCGGGTGGCCGGCGGGGGTGACTATATCGGCAATATACCCGTCATGGTATTTAACGTCCCCGGTTCCCATCAATTGTTCCGGGTCGTAGCAGTTTTCAAATTCCTCAAAAATCTCTTCGTATGGTCGCTTCAGGATATTGGTTTGAATATTCAGCCGTCCCCGATGGGCGGTTCCCATGATTATTTCCCGGCAGCCACTGGCCGCTGTGTGGTTAACCAGTATGTCCAGCAATGGAATAATGACGTCTCCCCCTTCAAGGGAAAACCGGGTGATGCCGACGTATTTTTTGTTTAAAAACCGTTCGAACAGGGCCGATGCCTTGAGCATTTTTATAATTCGAATCCGGTCGTTACGGGTAAGATCCGGCCGGTTTCGCATGGGTTCCATCCGGTCTTGCAGCCACCTTCGCTCCTCCGGGTCCTGCAGATGCATGTATTCAACACCGATGGAGCGACAATAGGTTTCCCGCAGGTATTTTACAATGTCGCCCAGAGTTGCGCGGGGCGTTTCGGAAAATTGTGGGGTGAAAAATGTTTTTCCAAGGTCTTCCGGTGACAAATCAAAGGCGTTCAAATTGAGTAAGGGATGATCGGCCGGGCAGGGGGACAACGGATCCATGCAGGCCAGTAAATGGCCGATATCCCGGTAGCGATAGATCAGTGAAGCAACGCGGGCCTGTTTCAGGACATAATCAGAATTTTCAGCGGACAGGTGAGGCGAAAGCTTCCCGGTCCCGGCCATTTCAAATCCCCTGAAAAAAAACTGCCAGTCTTGCGAGACGGACAAAGGATCTGCTTTCCAGCGTTGATACTGGTTGTCGATATACTCGGCGTTTAAAGTCTCGGGTAGCTTCATTATGAAAGGGATCTCCTGTTAATAACCGCAGGCTCACGCAGACCGACGCAGACGGTAATTTATAATCATATAAGTTTGTTTTTTTTAAAAGTGTCTGCGTTTGTCTGCGTACGTCTGCGGTTTGAAATATTTTTTTACATCCGGCTCTCAAACCAGGCAACAACTTGCAGGGACACTTCTTCACGGTGATTCTTATTGCTGAACATATGGTCGGCATCGGCAACGATGGCCAGTTCCGACCTGTCGGGGTTGAACCCATGGGCGGTATACGCCTCGGCAACGGAGATGATTTCATCCTGATCGCCATGCACGATCAATAAAGGAATTTTTAAGTGGGTGATGGTCGTCGGAAGATCGAAACGATCAGCGTCGGAAAAGAAATCATGGGTCAGCATTAATTGCCGGCCACGGCTGGTAAATGCGACCCGGCCGGCCAGGTCAAGCTCATTGCGCTGGGCCCCGGTTAAGAACCGCATGGCATTCATTCCGGATAATCGGCCGGCAATCGTACAGACGGCTCTGGCTGCTTTCATTTTTACAGATGCCAACAGGGCAACAACCGCTCCCATACTGTGCCCGGCAAGGCCGACGCGTGATACCCCCCGGGAAGCGAGCATTGCGCAGGCAATCTTTGTTTCGGAAATTTGCTTGGTATAAGTCGACTGGGAAAATTCCCCTTCACTCTGGCCGTTTCCGGAAAAGTCGAACCGCAAGGCCGCAAAACCTGCGCCGGCAAGATCATCCCCTAATTGTCGTAAAATACCGGTATGCCGGGAACAGGTGAAGCAGTGCGTGAGAACAATTCCCCGGTCGGTACCGGCGCCAGGCAGGTGCAGGGTTCCTGATATTTTTTCCCCCTGTTCGTTGTTAAAGTGTATGGGCCTTTCCATTGGATGCATTATCGTCTATAATCTTATCAGATTTGAGGACAGGAATAAATTGAATGATCACCCATGTATACCAATTTTATGGCCATTTTAAAACGAGAAAATAAGCCTCCGGGATATTGTCTGAATTATCCTGTAAACCTTACACCCTAATACGTTGATACAGACCAGAGGGGAGGAGACGGCAATGATACATTTTAAAGCAATGGTGGTGGAAGAAACCGGGGACAAAGAATACGTACGTACCATTGTTGATCGTACGATTGATGATCTGCCCACAGGAGAGGTCCTGGTAAAGGTCGGCTATTCTTCTTTGAATTACAAGGATGCGCTCTCCGCCACGGGAAACAGGGGCGTTACCCGGAAATACCCCCACACGCCGGGTATCGATGCCGCCGGTGTTGTTGCCGAGAGTGTTGACCCGAATTTTGCACCGGGCGATAAAGTGATCGTCACCAGTTACGATCTCGGGATGAATACACCCGGCGGGTTTGGGCAGTATATCCGGGTCCCGGCCGATTGGGTGGTCCGTCTCCCGGACAACCTGACCCTGAAAGAGAGCATGGCGTATGGAACCGCCGGATTTACGGCCGGGTTGTCGGTTTCAGGGTTAATAAATCATCATGTAACCCCGGATCAGGGAGAGATTCTGGTGACCGGCGCGTCCGGAGGCGTGGGAAGCATCGCCGTTTCCATCCTGGCTGAATTAGGCTATTCGGTGGTTGCGGCCAGTGGCAAGGAACAGGAAAAGCCATTTCTTCGCAATCTTGGCGCAACCGAGATTCTCACCCGTGAAGCCGTCACCGACACCTCCGGCCGGCCGCTGCTGAAAGAACGCTGGGCAGGCGTTATCGACACGGTTGGCGGCGATATCCTGGCCACCGGCATTAAATCAACAAAGATGGGGGGAACGGTGACCTGTTGTGGAAACGTGGCTTCCCATGAACTCAATACGACGGTATTTCCCTTTATCTTGAGAGGGGTCAGCCTGGTCGGGATTAATTCCCAGAATTGCCCGATGGGTATCCGCCGGGAAATATGGAAAAATCTTGCCGGCCCATGGAAGGTCAACTTAGACCGTCTATTGAACGAAACGACATTGGATGGTCTGGATGAAAAGATCGAGCGGATGTTAAAGGGAAAATTGAAGGGGCGGGTGGCTATTAATCTTAATTCGAAAGAATGAGTAAAAAAACTACAACCCGGCAACATTATATTCCGATACAGAAGTAAGGCTGATTAGATGAGCAAATTGCTATTTTTTATGTATAGGAGGTCCTCTAAATGATGAAGATATTAAAT
>QNYZ01000105.1 GCA_003973265.1 Deltaproteobacteria bacterium
TTTCACCGGGCTGAAACCCGGATCCTATACGGTCAGCTATACTGATTTGCCTGCCGGCTATGTATTCAGTCCGCAGAATGCCGGTGGTGACGATACTGTCGACAGCAACCCGGGTACCAACGGTACAACGGCTGTAATCACCCTTGCACCCGGCGCAAATAATACGACGATTGATGCAGGTATTTACCATCCTGTCAGCCTGGGAAACCGGGTCTGGCTTGATGACAATGCCGATGGTGTTCAGGATGGAGGTGAGCCGGGTATTCCCGGTGTTACCGTTGCCCTGCTTGACGACAACGGCAATCCGGTAAATGACCCGGTCAGCGGAGATCCCATCACAACAACTACGGATGCCGCTGGTAATTACCTGTTCGAAAACCTTGATCCGGGTGACTATTCGGTCCAGATTTCCCCGCCGGCGTGGAAGGGACTTCTGGAAAGTCCGGTGCAGGTTGCCAATGCCAACTCGAACAATAATACGGATTCAAATATTGCCATTTCACCAGATACGGGTGTTTTCCGAAGCGGTGTTGTTACACTGACTTCCGGCGGAGAACCGACCAATGATGGTGATGCAGACAATAACACCAACTTAAGTGTTGATTTTGGCCTTGTTGAACCGGCCAGCGTGGGTAATTTTATCTGGCTGGATGAAAATTCGGACGGTATCCAGGATGCCGGTGAACCGGGCGTGGCCAATGTTACCGTTCAGCTAAAAGACAGTAACGGCACTGTGATAGCCGAAACTGTCACCGACAGCAACGGTGGCTACCTGTTTACCGGTGTGCCCCCGGGAGACTATTTTGTGGCGGTAGATCCTGCTTCCCTGCCGGCCGGCATGGAGCAGACGCCGCTTGCCAACCCCGGTTCGGACTTTGGTAATCAGGATCAAACCGGTGATGGATACCCCGTCCACCTGGGCTCGGGAGAAGAAAACCAGACCGCTGATTTCGGGTATAATTTCAGCCCTGAGAACAACCTGGGTGCTCTTGGCGACCGGATCTGGGTCGACAGTAATGGAGACGGCGTTCAGGATGATGGCGAGCCCGGTGTAAGTGGCGCTGAAGTGACACTCTATACCGCAGGGCCTGACGGCTTGTTAGGAACTGCTGATGATGTCGCCGAAGCGACTACCACAACTGATGCCAACGGCAACTATATTTTTGATGACCTTGCTGCCGGAGAATACGCAGTTGAGGTAACCAACAGTGGCGCAGCTACTTATGACATTTTAGGTGCAGACTATAACCAGACCGGTGACCCCGACCATTTTGGCGCAGACAGTTCCACAGCTCCTGCCGGAACAGCCGGAGACAACCGTTCTACCCGGCCGATTGTTATTGCTCCCGGTGATACCTTCGTCAATGCAGACTTTGGCTATCAGCCGCAGGGGGCGGCACCGGTACATGATATCGGCAGCACGATCTGGCTGGATGCTGACCGGGATGGGGTCCAGGATGCAGGCGAGCCGGGCATTCCGGGTGTCGTTGTCGGCCTGAAAGATGCGGCTGGGAACTTCATCGCAACCACCACCACCGATGAAAACGGCGAGTATCTGTTTACAGATCTGCCCGATGGTGAGTACACGGTTGTAGTGATTGATTCTGACAATGTTCTGGGAGATCTTGATCCGACCTATGATGCAGACTCCCTCTTAAATAATCCTGATGGTGAAAGTGTTGTGACCTTAGCTGGTGCTGATAACCTTGACCAGGATTTTGGCTATACACCGCCGGGGCCCAACACCGGAACCGGTATGATTGGGGATACCATATTCCTTGATCGTGATGGTAACGGCACACCCGATCCGGGTGAAGGTATGGAAGGTGTTGTGGTTATTCTTCGTGATGGCAACGGTGATGTGATCGGCCAGACAACCACGGATGAAAACGGCAACTATTTCTTTGGCGGATTGCCTGCAGGTGATTACACCATTGAGGTGGACCCGGCAACCCTGCCGCCGGGTGTCGCCAATACGATTGATCCGGATGGTGGAGATGATTCAACCTCTGCGGTTACGCTTGCCGATGGTGAAATCAACCTTGACCAGGATTTTGGCTATACAGCCGATCTCCCCGGTTCCATTGGTGACCTGGTCTTTAACGATACCAACGCAGACGGCATTTATCAGCCGGACGGCGTTGACGGCATTGCCGGAACCGATGATGACGAGACCCCCATAGAAGGTGTTACTCTGGATCTTTATCAGGATACCAATGGCAACGGTCAGATCGATCCGGATGAACCGAAAATCGGTTCTGCGGTAACAGATGCCGATGGCCAGTACCTGTTTGACGGCCTGCCTGCCGGTGACTACAACGTCAAGGTTACCGACGAAGACGGTAAACTCGGCGGTATGTGGCATTCAAAGGGCGCAGATGATACCAGCGACAACAGTCAGGATGATCATTATCCTGTAACTCTGCCTGCCGGCGGCAATGTGGATACGGCTGATTTTGGCTATTATTCACAACCCGGCAGCCTGGGGAACCGGATCTGGAACGATGTGGACGGAAACGGTCTGTTTGATCCGGCTGTTGATGCCGGTCTTGAAGGTGTTACCGTTTATCTTGATATTGTTTATCCTGATGGCACGACAACAACCCTCCAGACGGTGACTGACAGTGAGGGGCTGTACGAATTTTCCAATCTTCTGCTTGATGAAGATTTCAACGGGATTGGGACCACGTATGGCGATGGTGGCGATGAGCCTTCACACACTGTTCGAGTGGATGAAAATACGCTTCCTGCGGGTCTGGTTTCCACCTGGCCTGTTCGCGGCAGCAATACCGATACGACGGATGTCGGCGGCAATGCAACCGATGAGGAAGATGTTGATATGGGCAGTGACAATCCTGCAGGTGAGCCGGGCTTTCCGCCCATGGGAAGTGCTGACATAACCAACGACTTTGGCTATTTTACGCC
Source organism: Deltaproteobacteria bacterium (assembly GCA_003973265.1). Taxonomy (GTDB): domain Bacteria; phylum Desulfobacterota; class Desulfobacteria; order Desulfobacterales; family QNYZ01; genus QNYZ01. The sequence goes on from QNYZ01000105.1 coordinate 2,926, forward strand.
ATCGTCCATCGGCAATACCATCTGGCATGATATCAACAACGACGGCGTTGTTGATCCGGGCGAAGGCCTTGAAGGCGTAACTGTAACCCTGACACCGCCTGCTGATGTGGATCTGGGCAATGGCCTTGGCCAGCCGGTTGAGGTAGATACCGATGCGGATGGACACTATCTGTTTGAGGGGCTTCCTCCCGGTGATTACACTGTTTCCGTTGATGAAAATGATCTGCCGCCGGAGTTGCAGGGTTTTAACACTGTTGATCCGGATGGCGGCAACGATTCAACCGCCTCAGTCAGCCTGGGGGTTGGTGAGGATAATGTGGACCAGAACTTCGCCTACTTCCATCCAAGTTCCATTGGTAACTATGTATGGGATGATTCCAACGGCAATGGTATTCAGGATCCGGATGAATCCGGCCATGAAGGAATTACGGTCCGGCTGCTGGATGCCGCCGGTAACCCGGTAATGGATCCGATTCGCCCGGGGGTACCATACATTCTGCCTACAGGTCCCAACGGGGAGTATCTGTTTGAGAATCTGGTGCCGGGCGAATATCAGGTCGAGTTTGTGCTGCCTTCGAACAACAACTTCACCAGTGCAAACAGTGGTGATGATGCTGCAGACTCTGATGCCGATCCTTCCACAGGGCGGGCAACCGTTGTCCTTGGACCGAGTGAATCTGATCTCACCATTGATGCCGGCCTTATCGGCCCGGGTATTAATATCGAGAAATCAACCAATGGTCAGGATGCGGACGATGCACCGGGTGTAACTGTCAATGTGGGTGATCCTGTCACCTGGACATACCTGGTATCCAATACCGGTAACGTTACACTTACAAGTGTGACAGTGACAGATGATAAGCTCGGCGCAGTCAGTTGTCCTTCGACTACTCTGGCAGCAGGCGCTACAATGACCTGTACTGCAAGTGGAACAGCCCAGGCCGGTCAGTACACAAACACCGCCTCGGTTGTAGCAACACCGCCTGCCGGTGAAGCCGTTGTGGACACTGACTCCAGTCATTACATTGCAATCAGCCCGGAACCGGCTATCGACATTGAGAAGTTTACCAATGACGAAGACGCGGATACCGGTTCCGGCCCGATCATCGCGGTTGGTGAAACGGTTACCTGGACCTATCTGGTCACCAATACCGGAAATGTTGATCTTACCGATGTGGTGGTAACCGATAACAGGATCGGCCCGATTACCTGTCCTGCCGCGACACTGGCGGTGGCTGAAAGCATGACCTGTACCGCAACGGGTGTCGCGGAGGCGGGCCAGTATACCAATACCGGTTCCGTTACGGCTACGCCTGCGGGCGGTGGCAGCAATGTGACGGATGCAGATGTCAGCCATTATCTCGGTTCTGCAACCAATAATCCGTTTGCTTCGGTTGATGTTGAAAAATCAACCAATGGCGAAGATGCGGATCTGGGACGCGGCCCCGACGTTGAAATCGGACAACCGGTAACCTGGTCTTATGTTGTGACCAATACCGGCCAGGTGGATCTGATCAATGTTACCGTAACGGATGATCGGGTGAATGCAACGGAGATTCATTGTCCGGATGATGGTAATACCGATAACCGGATAACGTCACTTGCCGCCGGTGCATCGGTGACCTGTACGGCCACAGGTTCTGCCACCGGTGGGCCGTATGAAAATACCGGGTCGGTGGTCGGGACGCCTCCTGAAGGGCCGGATGTCACCGATACGGATCTGAGCCATTACTATGGATCGAGTGGTTCGATTCATATCGAGAAATATACCAATGGTGAAGATGCGGACCAGGGAGATGGCCCGAAAATTAAAACCGGTAAGGATGTGTTATGGACCTACGTGGTCACCAATACCGGGTTGTTTTCGCTTACAGATGTCAACGTTGTTGATGATCAGGGGGTTGTGGTAAATTGTCCCGGGACCACTCTTGCCGCCGGTGCATCGATGACCTGTACCGGTCAGGGCGTTGCCATAGATGGCGAGTATGAAAATATCGGTACGGTAACGGCAACAACACCGGGTGGTAACTCGGTAACGGATGACGATCCCAGTCATTATCTGGGTCAGGCTTTTAACTGGAGCCTGTTCATTCCGGCGATTACTCACCCGCGCTGCCCGCCGAATCCGGAATTCTGCTATCTCGTAGCCGATGGTGATAACGAGGGTTCGACAAACGCACCACTATTTAAATATACATTCAAAGAGAACAGGTACGAGCTGATCAATCGACTGGGCGCGCCCGATGTTGAAGCGATTGTCCTGTCCCTGGACGGCACCATCCTTTACGGTACGGATAACGGCGTCCTGGGGATCATTGATCTGACAAAGGATATTGATGATTCCTTCACGCCGGTTGACCCGGGCGCTTCTGATGCAGGTGTTGGAAGAGGGGCGAAGGGGCTTGTACGATTCAGGGACATTGACAGCCTGGCCTTTGATCCAACGGACGGGACTTTGTACGGAACGCACCGTTATGGGGATGGAATCGGCGGTCGGCTCGACATGTTGATCAAGCTCAATACGGAGACAGGTAAAGTCATACCGGATGGTTTTGGCCCGGGTGTTGATTACCTGGTGATTGACTCTTCTTCCGTGGGTGCATCGGATATCGATGATATTGCCATTGATGCCGATGGTCGGCTGGTCGGCATTGCTGGAAACAGCGGGGGCGGCGGCCATGATCATCTGATTGCCATTGACAAGCAGACCGGGGATGTGACGGATGTGGGTGCCTTGTTTTACCAGGGCCAGAATCTGCCGATCCAGGACATGGAAGGCCTGACATTCTACAACGACACAACCCTGTTCGGCACGACCGGTATGGAGTTTGAATCGAGTACGGGCAATACCCTGTACCGGATTAATAAGGACAATGGCCAGACCCAGCCTGTCATCGGGCTTGACAAGAACTTCAACGGGTTGATTCCCCGTGACTTTGAAGCGATAGACTGTTTCCCTGCCTGCCGGTAAGTAGACGGTAGGAATACCTGGCCCCGGCTGTAATGGCCGGGGGCCGGTTTGATAACCGGGTTTCGGGCCGCTGTGAAGATGGCCTGTTATCCGGTTTTTCTTTTTTGAAAGATCCGTGCCATCATTCCAATATTACCGGGTGTCAACCGTTGCTGCGCGGGGATTTCGATACCGAACCCGCCTGCCAGATCCATTATGGATTCTGGTGGTTTTATTTTTTTAAGGCCTGGGCTGGGGAGAAGCCATTATATTTTTTGCGTTCGGTCCCCTGGTCAGTCTGGGAACGTTTTACGTGATGTCCGGATACCTTGACAATACCGCGTTTTTACTTGGGATACCCCAGGGATTTTTTATCACGGGCGTTATCTGGATCAATCAATTTCCGGATTTTGAAGCGGACCGCAAGGCGGGAAAAAATAATCTGGTGGTCCGGCTGAAACCGGCGGTTTCCCGTTATTTCTATTTTGCCATCATGTTGATGGCCTATGGCAGTATCGTCTTGATGATCTTTTTAGGAAAAATTTCTTCCCTGAGCCTGATATCGTTTTTATCTTTCCCACTCGCGTATAAAGCCATGCGAATCCTGTGGCATGAATATTTGTCCGTTGACGGTATCGTTCCTGCCCAGGCGGCGACCATTCAGGCGCTGATTGCAAACGGCCTGCTTCTTTCTCTGGCGATCGGATTCGGCCGCTATTTTTAGACGAGGGGCAGCTTATGGGGCCGGCGGCGCGGACGGGGTTGAAGGCTGGGAGATCATGTGGATTTCCCGCTTGGGATAAGGAATTTCAATGCCGGCATCACTGAATGCGGTTTTGACATGATCGGTAATATAAGAGATCGTGTCCATCCGTCGGCGGGCGTTGGAGATCCAGACTCTCAGCTGCATGTCAATGGTCGATTCGCCAAAGTTACGGACAACAACTTTAGGCTCAGGCGAGGAGAGAATCCAACTGGCTGAAGCCGCCACATCCGTGATCAGGGTTTTCGCTTTTTTGATATCCGTATCGTATGCGACACCAATATTGACCCGTACCCGGATAATGGAGTCGTTGGCCGTATAATTAATGATATCCCGTGTCATGATCGTGTTATTGGGAATTACGATGATGATATTGTCGGTATTTTTAATCTTCGTGGCCCGCAGGCCGATATCAACCACATCCCCCCAGGATGCGCTTCCCGGCGGCGCATGCCATAGTTCAATGCGGTCGCCGATCTCAAAGGGCCGATCGATGAGCAGCAATATCCCGGCAATAAAATTAGAGAGTGTGTCTTTGGCGGCAAAGCCGACGGCAATACCCATCACGCCGGCACCGGCGATGAACGGCATGACATTGACCCCCAGAAAATCAAGTGCCAGGACACCTGCGATAATATAGACAATAATACCGGACAGCCGTTCGAGCAGGTCAAAGATAATATTGTCCATCTTTGTTGCCGTTTTGTCGGCAACGGTCTTCTGGAGATACTGGATAACGAGCAGTAAAAAATTTTTAACCGGCGTTGCAAATAACAGGATCAACAGGGCGTAAAAAGGTTTGGCGATAAACTGGGCATTGAATAACCGGATAAAATAGGTGCCGGCCGCCAGCCAGAGGAGATAGCCGCCCAGCTGTCGGATAATCTGGAATATTTTTTTGTTTTGCTGGATAAAGGGATACCGGATCAGGTGCCGTTTGAGCACCTTTAATGTCCATCTCAGCAGGATCCAGGTAACGGCCATGGCCAGGAGAACGGCGATGGATTTATACAGCAATACATCGAACGCATAGCCGCTTAATGCCTCAATAATCCTGGCGTACAGGTTTTTAATCGTTTCCATAATGTGAAATCACAGGTGGTTGAAAATTATGACGAAGAAGAGAAAAAACCCGCCTTTAGAAATTCCCGGTTCAGACGTGCAATGTTGGTAATGGAAATCTCCTTGGGGCATTCGGCCTCGCATTCACGCTCGTTGGAACAGTTGCCGAACCCGAGCTGATCCATTTGACGGACCATTCTCAGTGCGCGTCGGGCCGCTTCAGGCCGCCCCTGGGGCAGCAGCCCCAGATGGGATACTTTTGCACCGACAAACAGCATGGCAGACGCATTGGGACACGCGGCCACGCAGGCACCGCAACCGATGCAGGTGGCTGCATCCATCGCCGCTTCGGATTTTTCCTGGGGAATCAGGGTGGTATTCGCCTCCTGGGCAGCACCGGTGTTGACCGATATATACCCGCCGGATTGAATCAGTGTGTCCAGGGCCCCCCGGTTGACCACCAGATCTTTGATGATGGGAAACGCCCGGGATCGCCATGGCTCAATAACGATGGTGTCGCCATTATTGAAATGACGCATATGAAGCTGGCAGAGCGTAGTGCCTTTTTCCGGGCCATGGGGCCGGCCGTTCACCACGGCGCCACACATCCCGCAGATGCCCTCACGGCAATCATGATCAAAGGCGATGGGTTCTCTGTCGTCCAGAGCCAGTTGCTCGTTGACCACATCAATCATTTCGAGAAACGACATGTCACTTGAAATATTATCGGCGTGATAGGTTTCCAGTCGACCTTTTTCAGCGGCACTTTTCTGACGCCAGATTTTCAGTGTCAGGCGAATGGTTCGTTCGGTCACTTGTAGCTCCTTTGGGTTAACGGGACGTATTCGAAGGACAACGGTTCAATAATTTGCTCCGGGGGTGAGTCGGAACCAGTATATCCCCAGGCAGATACATGGCAAAAATGCTCATCATCCCTTAAGGCTTCGTTTTCATCGGTTTGATAGGCTTCGTTGAAATGGGCACCACAGGATTCCTGACGCGCCTCGGCGTCCACGATCATTAATTCTGCAAATTCGAGAAAATCAGCTACCCGTCCGGCCCGTTCCAGGCTCTGGTTGAAATCCCGGGGCTGGCCTGGAATTCGAACATCTTCCCAGAATTCATTGCGAAGTTCTTGAACCATCCCCTTTGCCTTGGCCAGTCCTTCGTTATTGCGGGACATTCCGCAATAGTCCCACAGGATCGACCCCAACTGGCGGTGAAAGGTATCAACGGTGCGTCGACCATTGATTGACAGCAGCCGTTGGATGCGATCATTGGCATCATTTACCATTTGAGCAAATACCGGATGGCTGGTGGTCACATCGGCCAGTTGTGTCCCGGCCAGATAGCCACCGATTGTATATGGCAGAACAAAGTATCCATCCGCCAGGCCCTGCATTAACGCGCTGGCGCCAAGACGGTTGGCACCATGGTCGGAAAAATTGGCCTCGCCCAATACAAACAGGCCGTCAATGTTGCTCATCAGGTTATAATCGACCCACAATCCGCCCATGGTGTAGTGGATGGCCGGATAGATCATCATCGGTTGTTCATAAGGCGACTGGCCGGTTATTTTTTCGTACATTTGAAACAGGTTGCCATATTTTTTTTCGACGGCGGCCCGGCCATCCCGTTTGATGACATCCGCAAAATCAAGATAGACGGCCAGGCCGGTTTCCCCTACGCCCATCCCCTGATCGCATATGAACTTGGCATTTCGGGAGGCCACATCCCGGGGGACCAGATTGCCAAAGCTCGGATATTTTTCTTCCAGATAATAGTAGCGTTCCGATTCGGGGATGTCGCCGGGTTTCCGGGGATCGTTGGGGGTTTTCGGTACCCACACGCGGCCATCGTTTCGAAGGCTTTCACTCATCAGGGTCAGCTTGGACTGATAGCTGCCGTGAACCGGAATGCAGGTGGGGTGAATTTGGGTAAAACAGGGGTTGGCAAATAAAGCGCCTTTTCGATACGCCCTGAAAGCCGCCGTTACATTACTCCCCATAGCGTTGGTGGACAAAAAGAAAACATTGCCGTATCCCCCGGTACTCAGAACCACGGCATGTGCCGCATGGGTCTCTATCTCTCCGGTAACGAGATTTCGAACCACGATTCCCCGGGCCTGGCCGTTAACGATAACCAGCTCAAGCATCTCCCTCCGAGGGTAAAGGGTCACGCCTCCCGCCGCCACCTGGCGAGAAAGGGCTCCATAGGCTCCGAGCAGCAGCTGCTGGCCGGTCTGGCCCTTGGCGTAAAACGTCCGCTGCACCTGGGCACCGCCGAAAGAGCGGTTGGCCAGCCGCCCGCCGTAATCCCTTGCAAAAGGAACGCCCTGGGCTACGCATTGATCGATGATGTTATTGCTGATCTGGGCCAGGCGGTAGACATTGGCCTCGCGGGATCGAAAGTCGCCCCCCTTGATGGTATCGTAGAAAAGCCGCCAGATACTGTCCCCTTCGTTGGTATAATTTTTGGCCGCATTGATCCCCCCCTGGGCGGCAATACTGTGGGCACGCCGGGGTGAATCCTGGATACAAAAGCTTTTGACGTGATACCCGAGCTCGGCCAGTGATGCGGCCGCCGATCCGCCTGCCAGGCCGGTTCCGACGACGATAATGTCAAATTTTCGTTTATTGGCCGGATTGACCAGCTTGAGATCGAATCGATACCGGTCCCACTTTTCAGTGATCGGACCGCCGGGAATATGGGCGTCAAGCCGCATAAAACCTCCTTAAATGAATGCCACGTAGATCGGCAGAATTCCGAACCCGGCACCAAAAAGAATGCTCAGGCAGATGCCGATTATAAAAATGACCGGCGAATATTTGGGATGACTGGCACCCAGCGTCTGGAAAAGGCTCCAGAACCCGTGGCTGATATGGATTGCCAATACGACCATGACGGCGGTGTAGAGGGCCACATAAAAAGGATTGCTGAATGCCGTGGAGACAATTTCGAAAATAGTGGTGTCGGTTTTGTCCGTAAAGTGAAACTGGACCAGATGAAAAACAATAAACAACAGGATGATCAGACCGGTATACGGCATGGTTCTGGACCCGATGGTACGGCCGCCGGCACGGGCATTCACCACATAGCGGGATGTCCGGGCCCGCCGGTTTTGGAAAAAAAGAATCCCCCCGGTGATCACATGGATCAGCGCCATGGATAGCAGGCCGACCTCGGCCAGATGAATCAAAGGTCCCAGGGAATGAAGGTGCTCGGCGTATGCGTTAAAGGTATCCCCGCCGCCATAAATAGTTAAGTTTCCAGCCAGGTGAGCGAGCAGGAAAAAAATAAACCCAAGGCCGGTGACAGCCATCATTATTTTCTTCCCGATCGATGTCCCCAGCGTATCAGTCAGCCAGCCCATTTATGCCTCCATTCACTTCTGTTGCATGAGTGCCAGCCGGTTAAAATCTGGCACTGCAATTAATAGCCTAATTTAGAAATATACTATAATAATAAAAAGGGTGTCAATACCAGCGTGCCTATTAAAAAAAATCAGCAACGCGTAAAAAAGCATATGGCCGATCGCTTTAAACGAGGTTGTAATTACTTGAATATTTAAGAAAATACCAATTTAACCCCGGATTTAATCAGGAGTGAGGCCAATTGGACGGCGCAATTAATTTTTACCGGTATTTTGTGTTAGGTCTGCAGTTGTGCTTATATATACCGTTTTCTTGATTCTTTCAGCATACCATGGATCGCATGCAGGACCGGCATTGCGCTTGACATTTAAGGGATATCTGTACTACTCAGCTCCATAATCTGAGGCTTGTCTGACCGGGTTGGCCATTAGAAGCATTCAAAACGCAATGCATGCCGCCGGCCAGATACAAACGTATCGGGAGTAAGAGATAACCAATGTTTTCACAAGGAATAGACATTATTCATATGGTGAGCAATGCCGGGATCATCGTTCGGCTGGTGCTTGCCCTATTGTTGTTTTTCTCCGTTTTTTCATGGGCCATTATTTTTATCAAATATCGCCAGATCCGCCGGGCCTACCGGGAGTCGGCCCATTTCACTGATTATTTCTGGAAAAGCGGGGACCTGTCCGATGCGTATACAAAATGCCGGCTGTTTCAATACAGCCCCATTGCCCGTGTATTTCGCACCGGTTATCTGGAATTGCGTAAGCTGGTCCAGCGGAGAGCGCGTAAAAACGGGGAAACATCTCTGCATGCCCGGCTTTCAGGAAACGAGACCATTGAGCGGGCGTTGCGGCGGTCGGTGAACACGGAATTGACCCGGCTTACCCAATGGGCGCCTTTTCTGGCCACCACCGGAAATGCGGCACCGTTCATTGGCCTGTTTGGAACCGTATGGGGAATCATGAGTTCATTTCACGGGATCGGGGTAAGAGGCTCGGCCAGCCTGGCCGTGGTTGCACCGGGGATATCCGAAGCCTTGGTGGCAACGGCAGCCGGTTTGGCGGCCGCTATTCCCGCCGTGATCGCATATAATTATTTTACCCAGAAAATCCGGATTATTGAAACAGAACTGCAAAACTTTTCGGCTGATTTTTTAAATATTATCGACCGTGATATACTCGATGACAGAGGTGTCGACCATGTCGTTTAGCGGCAAAAACGACGGCCTGATGGCCGATATCAACGTCACCCCCCTGGTGGATGTCATGCTCGTTCTCCTGATTATTTTCATGGTAACGGCCCCGATGATGGTCCAGGGCGTTGATGTCTCTCTTCCCCAGACCACCGCCGAACCGCTTCAATCGGAGAAAGAGCATTTAATCATCACGGTCAACGAAGAGAATGAGGTTTTTTTAAATGATTTTAGATTAACCGTTGATAATTTAGGAGAGAAATTAAGCAAAATACTTGAGGGCCGAAAAGACCGGGAAGTTTTTTTCAGAGCGGACAAGCGTGTGCCTTATGGTATCGTGGCTCAGATCATGGCCGAAATTCAAGGGGCCGGCGTGGAAAAACTGGGAATGGTAACCGAGCCGCTTCAATCCGGTGAAAAGAAAAAGGATAAAGGAAAAAAATCCGATAAGTAATGCAATTACAAACATCCAATCCGTCCGGACAGGCTGCTTTCGGATTTAACCAAGATTCGTGGACATTAACACTGTTTGTTTCCATATCAGTGGCGTTGCATCTGCTGCTGGTACTGGCAATCATCTTTGTGCCTAGATTTCGGCCGGCAAGGCGCTTCGATCTGCCGGCGGCCGTTAATGTCCGTATGGTCTCCCTGCAGGGACCGGGAAAAAAAACAGCTCCGAAGACCCGCCCGTCCCCCGCTATAAAAAAACCGGCGGAACCCGAACCCGTGGTTGAGAAAAAACCGCCGCCGAAGCCGAAACCAAAAAAGGCAATATCCATTCCAGAGAAGAAAGTTGAATTGCCCAAACCGCCGCCACCCGTGCCGGAGGTGAAAAAAGCGATATCTATTTCGCCGAAGAAGATCAAAAAAAAGAAATACAAACCCAAGCGTTCGTTGAAACGAAAAACCTATAAGAAAAAGACCATTCAGGAAACGATTAAAAAACTCGAAAAGAAGGTAAAGGACTCTGATTCCCAACGGGTGAAAAGGGCCCTCGCCCAGATCCGGAAAGAGGTCGCCCGGACAAGTCCGGTGGACCGCTTGAAACGAAAAATGGCAAACCAGGGCCAGGGAGCGGCAGGGAAACCGGGGGGCGGTGGCCTCGGTGGCGGCCGCAGAGCCATTGAAATGATGGATATCTACCGGGCGGACATCCCTTATCGGATTCAGGAAAACTGGGCGTTTCCGAGCCAGCTTGCCGGTGAAGCCCGGCACCTTGAGGCGGTGATCGTAATTAAAATCATGCCGAATGGTGAAATTACCGATATCTGGTTTGAAAAACGTTCCGGAAACCAGTATCTGGATGATTCCGCATACAAAGCGACAAAGAAATCGAGCCCCCTGCCACCACTGCCACCCGGTTATCGACGCCCATTTTATAACCTGGGCCTGGTTTTTACGCCGGAAGGCGTTCAGTAACCAGAGATAATGGACGATACAGTAACGCTTGGCGATTAAAGAATTCAAACTAAGGAAATAGTTTATGCGTACCTTATTTAACAGTTTTACGACCCGATCATTTTCGCTGGTTTTAACAGGGCTTTTGCTCTGTTTTTGCTGGGTCCTGCCCGCTCTGGGGGCGCAGTACGATTATGTGGATATCAACAACCCGGCTTTGCGGAAAATACCCACGGCCATACCGTTTTTTAAGCCTGTCAATCAAACGGGTGCCGAAAAAGTAATTTGCAGTAAAGCCGCTGACATGCTTGCCGATATGCTCGTGTTTACCGGATATTTTAAGATGTTAGACCGGGGAAGCTTCCTGATCGAGCCCTATTCGCCGAACATTGTGGCCCGCCAGATCAAGTTCAAAAACTGGACCGGTATCGGTGCCGAACTTCTCGTGACCGGGGGGGTGGTACTGGAGGGGGGCGCGCTGAATATGGAATTGAGGCTGTTCGATACGTTTAAGGGGCAGCTGCTGGTCGGAAAACGCTATAGGGGGCGCGAGGATGATCTGCGCCGTATGATTCGCCGGTTTTCCAGTGAGATTATTTTTGTGCTGACGGGTAACCGGGGGATATTTGACAGCAAAATCACCTTCGTTTCCACGGTATCGGGGCATAAAGAGATATTTACATGCGATTTTGACGGAAAAGATCCGGTGCGGATCACGCACAATAACAGCATTAACCTGTCGCCCGCCTGGTCTTCCGACGGCCAGTGGATCGCCTATACCTCTTATGCGAAGAACAAGCCGGATCTGTATATTCGGCAGATCAAAAAAAAAACGGGTGCGGTGGTTTCCAAAAAAGGGTTAAACATTGCGCCCAGCTGGGTGCCGGGTAAATTGCAGCTGGCGGCCACCCTGTCCTTTAGCGGGGACCCGGAAATTTACCTATTGACCCAAACTGGAAAAATTATTAAAAGGTTAACACATAGCTCCGGAATTGATGTGTCGGTTTCCTGGTCGCCGGATGGAAAAAAAATGGCCTTTGTATCGAGGCGAGCCGGTTCTCCCCAGATTTATATTAAGGAGATTGCATCCGGCCAGGTCCGCCGGCTGACATTTGAGGGGAAAAATAATACCCAGCCGGCATGGTCGCCCAACGGAGATCGAATTGCCTACACCGCCATGAATCGGGACGGGCTGAATATCCGTGTCATTGGGATAGACGGCAGGGGGCTGGCCCAGATGACCCATAATTCGGGAGACAACGAATCACCTTCATGGTCACCGGATGGCAGCCTGATCGTTTTTAGTTCTGACAGGGAGGGAACCTCCAGAATTTATATCATGAATGCTTATGGAACGGATCAGCGTCGGCTGCTCAAATTGCCGGGTCAGCAAAGCGAACCGGATTGGTCTGGAAACATGACAGCGCCATAGCGCATTTGAATTTATTAAAACAATGATATCCAAGTGAGGGATAGCATAAACAAGGAGGAGAATATGCGGAAAAGTGTGTGGATTGCCATGGTATTGATGCTGGTTGTTCCAGGATTGTTGCTTACGACGTCGTGCGCCAAAAAAGCCACAAGCAAGAACGGGCCGACGGTGAACAGCGATGATGCTGCCAGAAAGGCAGCTGAGAAAGCGCGGCTGGCAGAACTGGAACGACAAAAACAGCTGGAAGCGCAACGGCTGGAAGAGGAACGACTCAAGGCCGAACAGATGAAAAAAGAGGCCAGGGATGAATTTGAGAACATTTATGTCCATTTTTCATATGATAGCTCGGTGTTAGACGATATGGCCCAGGATGTGTTGAGAAGCAAGGCTGAATGGCTGCGCAACAATCCGGAGAGCAGGGCGTTGATCGAGGGACATTGTGATGAGCGTGGAACCGTTGCCTACAACCTGGCACTGGGAGACCGGCGGGCAGAGAGTGCCAAACGATTTTTAATCAGTCTGGGCATTGACGCATCTCGTCTCTCGACGGTCAGCTATGGTGAAGAAAGACCCATCGCCACGGGAACCGGCGAAGCTGTATGGGCCAAGAACAGACGGGCCCAGTTTGTTATTCAGTAGACGGTCGTATCGGTATTGCGGATTTTCATAAAAGCCCAATACATATATATCTGGAATACGGTACCCGGTCTCCTGTGATGATAGAATAAAATTGACCCCGCATGGGTACCGTATCCACGAAAATGGAATGTATGATGAAGCCGATTCTTATTATTACCATGGTCATCTGGTTTGCCGGTATTTTTACCGGCTGTGTGACGAAAAAAGATCTGTATCCATATGACGAACGGATGTATCGGCTGGAACAGCAGCTTACGCTCCAGGAAAAAAAACTGATTAAGAATAAAGAAGAATTTACAAAGGAGCTGTCTTTACGGAAAAATAGTGCACAGCAAATCCGCAATCAATCCGCTACGTTGACCGCCACCCTGGATGGCATGAAGCAGGAGACGCGGCAACTTAAAGGCCAAATTGAAGAGTTGCAATATCAACTGAAACAAAAAAGTGACTCGGCGGGTGAAGCACAAAGCCAGTACAGCCGAAGAATTGAACAATTGGAAGCCGGGCTTGCAGCTGCAAAACAACGTATCGAAAACCTCGAAAACTATCTGAATCTTGAACAAACATCCCCCCAGGTGGAAAAAGATACCGGGGAGAATGCGGCCCCGGCGCTAAACGTTCCTGCCACGGAAACAGCCCTCTATCAATCCGCCAAGAAAGCGTTTGATCAGGGGGATGATGAAACTGCCAGGGAGCAGTTCAATGCTTTTTTAAAGCAGTATCCGAAATCAAAAAATGCGGATAACGCCCAATTCTGGATTGCGGAAATTTTTTATCGTGAAAAGTGGTATGAAAAAGCCATTCTCGAATACCAGAAAGTTATTGAAAACTATCCCCGGGGAAATAAGGCGCCGGATGCCATGCTTAAGCAGGGGCTGGCTTTTTACAATCTGAAAGATAAGGCCAACGCGCGCTTGATATTAAAGGAATTAATAAAAAAATATCCGAAAACCAGTGCATCCCGTATTGCCAGGAAAAAGCTTAAAGGGCTTTGATGTCTTTTGGCGTGGGACCCGTAAATGGGATGGGGCATGGTTAAAGTGATAGGGATAGACCCTGGACTGGCCGATACCGGTGTGGGGGTTGTGTGGGGGTGCAGGGCGCGTGTCGAGGGCTATGCCTATGGCGTGATTCACACCCAAAAAACTGATTCTTTGCCGTCCCGCCTGAAATTGATCTTTACCCGCCTGTCATCTGTTATTGAAAAAGAAGCCCCTGATCTCATGGTCGTGGAAGAGATTTTTTCGCTTCCGAGATACCCGGCATCGGCAATCGGGTTGGGAAAAGTTGTCGGCGTTGTGATGCTGGCCGGTGGAGAGGCCGGCATACCGGTTCGGGAAGTTCCCGTCAGAGAGGCCAAACAGGTGCTGACCGGTAACGGGAATGCATCGAAAAAGCAATTGGAAAGGGCTGTTCGCCGAACTCTGGCGTGCCAGGCTGCGATTAAGCCGGATCATGCCTCGGATGCGCTGGGGCTGGCCCTGATCGGGTTGTTTCGTTTCGGCATGCCGAAAAGGGTATCGGCGAAATAAACGCTGTCCTGAAAGGTCATCGATGATCGGATATATTGAGGGGAAAATTTTAAATAAAGACCCGGATCGGATACTGGTCCTGGCCGGTCAGGTGGGATATGAAATTTTACTGCCCGGCATAGTCATGCAGCGGATACAGGAAAAGGACGTCGGCGATGAGGTTTCCCTTTTTATCTATTATTATCAAACCGAGCGTCAACCCAAACCGGTGCTGATTGGGTTTCTGCTTCAGGCGGAAAAAGAATTTTTCCAGCATTTTATCTCCGTATCGGCCATCGGGCCGCTTAAAGCCATCAATGCGCTGACGATTCCCATGGGAGAAATAGCGTCCGCCATTGAAAGCGGGGACATTAGCCGGCTCTCCGGGCTGAAGGGGATTGGCCGGCGAACCGCTCAGAAAATCGTTGCCACCCTCCAGGGGAAAATAGAAAAATTTGCGCCGGCATCCGGTGGAAACACGCCCGTCTCTCCCGTCGCGTCGGATTTTCAACGCCAGGTACTCGATGTCCTGGTGGCCCAGATGGGACACCGGCCTGCCGAAGCCAGGCGGTTGATCGAACAGGCCATGACCCGCAATCCGGATATCGCATCGGCGGATATGTTGATTGATGAAGTTTATCGAGGTGAACGCGCAGAATGACGGATGACGTCTTAACCGAATCAAGACAATTGCAGGGGATTCTCAATCCAGGCTTCCTGCCGGTGGACAATGAGCCGGAACTGGTTTCCCTGCGTCCCCAGCGGCTGGTGGACTATATCGGCCAGGTCGACGTGGTGGAAACGCTGAAAATTGCCATTGAAGCGGCCGAAAAGCGTAACGAGGTCATGGATCATGTCCTGTTTCACGGGCCGCCGGGATTGGGAAAAACGACCCTTGCCCACATCATTGCCATGGAAACCGGCGGCCAGATGACGGTGACGTCCGGGCCGGCACTTGAAAAGGGTGGGGACCTGGTTGGCATCCTTACCCATCTTGAGAGCGGGGATGTGTTATTTGTAGACGAGATTCACCGGATGCCCAAGGTGGTTGAGGAATTCCTATATTCGGCCATGGAAGACTTTACCGTTGATATCGTCTTTGACAAGGGCGTTCATGCCCGGAGCCACAAAATTCCCCTGAAACAATTTATCCTGGTGGGCGCCACCACCCGGGTGGGGCTTTTGTCCGCACCGTTGCGGGATCGCTTCGGTATTTTCCGCTCCCTCGATTTTTATAGCGAAAAAGACCTGATTCGGATCAATAAACGGTCGGCCCGCCTGCTTGACGTGGAAGTCAAGGATGATGCCGCCCTCGAGTTGTCACGGCGTTCCAGGGGCACGCCCCGGGTGGTCAACCGCCTCTTGAAACGGGTTCGGGACTACGCGCAGGTCAAGGCCGACGGCGTGGTATCGGTCGAAATCGTCCATGCGGCCCTGGACCTGGAAGGCGTGGATGAAAAAGGCCTGACCCGCCTGGATCGCCGGTATTTACGAACCATTATCGATTTTTACAAAGGGGGGCCGGTGGGAATCGAGGCCATTGCCGCCACATTGCAGGAAGAAACCGATACCCTGGTCGATGTCGTGGAGCCGTATCTGTTAAAAATCGGAATGGTCCTGCGAACCTCGTCGGGTCGTAGAGCATCCAGGGATGCCTATCGACACCTGGGGTATCCCGTTCAGGAAGGGCTGTTTAACAAGTTCACCCGTGAATAGGTCGATCGGTTCGTCGTCAGCGTATGGAAACAAATTTTCATCTTTTGACAGGTAGCCGACGGACAGGCTGTCCGGCTGCCCTCTATCCACCTGATAATCATGCGTATCATCACACTCACAACCGATTTTGGCGACAAGGACGGTTACGCCGGGGTAATGAAAGGTGTTATCCTCGGTATTGATCCCCGGGCGGTTATCGTCGATATCACCCATCAGATAGATCCCCAGGATCTGGTCCAGGCGGCTTTTTCAATCCGATCTTCCTTTCGATATTTCCCGAGCGGTACCGTGCATGTGGTGGTGGTTGATCCCGGTGTCGGTACCGGCCGGGCGGTGGTGGCCTTCGAACTGGCGGGTCATATTTTTCTCGGACCGGATAACGGTGTTTTCGGCCTTGTCAGAAGTGAAGAAGAGATGCGATGGCTGGTGGCCGTTGACAACCCCGACCTGTTTCATCACCCGGTCAGCGATACGTTTCACGGGCGGGATATTTTCGCGCCGGTGGCCGCGCATATTCAAAATGGTGTTTCCCCGGATCAACTCGGCTTACCCATGAACCCCGCCGACATGGTGGCGCTCGATTATTCTCCACCCCGTGTCTTAAATAAAAAAGAGATCACCGGTCAGATCATTGATGTGGATCGCTTTGGGAATCTGATTTCCGATATCGATGCGGACCTGATCGGGTCGTTACCCCGCGTCCAATCCAACCGTTCAGTTATCGTTCGCCTGGGCAACCATCGTATCGACGGGCTGGCGACGACCTACCAGAACAGCCGGCCGGGAAGTTTTGTCGCCTATATCGGCAGCCGCGGGTTTCTCGAGATTGCCCTGAATCAGGGCAATGCCGCCGCTCATATTGGCATCGGCAAGGGGAGTGTCGTCCACGTGTCCATCGAGAACCCATGATCGATGCCATACGTTAATGTATCCACCGGAAACGAACCCAAAGGGGAAAATGGTCGGAAGGGTAATGGCCGTCAAAAGCGTCTCGAACCACCTGTCTTTCAACAGGGACAATGGGGCCGCGATACAATATCCAGTCAATGGGGCCTTCGTCGGCTTTACCGGTAAATCCATGGTGGGTGGCTGGAAACGGCGGCTGGAATATGTTTTTAAACGGGCTTTCATCCTTACTGGCGGCGGCTTTGCCTGCTGGCCCGGACCGGGTAAAAATCGGGTAACAATGCCCGTCTGGAGAAGTATTAAAGTCTCCCATGATAATGGCCGGCTCGGTGACCGAAAGTGTCGACAGCCGGGTCCGGATGAGCCGGGCACTTTTCTCCTGAACCGTTTCGGCGAAATCAAAGTGCGTGTTGACGCAAACCACCCACAGGCTATCGTGATTAAAAATACCGATGGTACACTGACGCGGCCACTTGCTCTCTTCAAACCGGCTGGGAATGTCCGGGGTCGGGCTTAAATAGAAGTGGTATTTCTCTGTGCATCGCCACCGCGGGTGGTAAAAGATAAGGTTACTCTGCCAGCAGGCAGGCGCCGGTTTGCGTTGGCCGATACATCGATAGCCGGCCAGCATTGCCTGGAGATCTTCCGCCTGAAAATCGTTGACCTCCTGGAAGGCATAAAAATCGGCAGGATACCGCTTCAGTAATACCGGGAAGAAATGCCTGCGATGGCGCCAGCTGTCAGGGCCGTCGTCAGCCAGGCCAAAGCGGATGTTTAAAGAAAAGAGCGCCAGGTCATATACGCTCACGCGCCGGCCTCGATCATTGCCGCATACCGGTTGAGTTCGACCGGGCGGGATTTAAAGTTGTCGAAAGTAATATCGTTAAAAGTGAGCGGCTCTTTTTCCTTTATCATTGCGAAAATTGACAGGTAGTTGGCGAGGATCCGTTTTTCCCACGAAAGGGCCAGTGCGGCGGAAATGGATTTCACCTGGTCCGGCGTGCCCTCAATTTCTAAAAAATCACCAAAGGGCATGGTATCAAGGCAGAGCTCGGCGCCATCCAGCAGAAAGGTTTCACGCCATTTCTCGTATGTCTGCGCCGGATGGAAACCGATGGTCCGCAGGATCTGGTCCATGGCGTTAAAATCGCTGACCGACACTTCGATTTCGTTCATGGCTTTCACCTCCCGGTTTTCCCCCGCCGGTGGTGATTTATGGGTCAGGCGTACGATACGATCCTGTCGTAACCTCAGGATTGATTTTTTTCCTGCCAGGCTGTTCTTTTCGTCTTCATAACAGACGTTGGTTTCGAATACCCGGCCTTTGGAACGGCCGCCCATGTCGATAATTCGGATACGGCAGGCTTCTGTATCGGTCAGGATAAACTTGGCTTCCTGCTCAAGAGACATGCAGAATCTCCTTTGATCATTTAAAATGAGTACGGGAAACGATATACCGAATCTGATCGAGAAGATCAAATATTCATTGATAAAGCCATTACAATTTATTCTTGACAAAGCCCAAGATGCTTATTACATATATCTTTTTCGAATAAACAGATAAGAGGGAACCCGTGAAAAAATATACATATAGCGCTAAAAGCAGTGACAATCCGGGAAAGTGGGTGATTGTGGATGCCAAAGATCAGGTTCTGGGCCGGCTGGCAACAACTATTGCCGCCCGGCTTCGTGGTAAGCACAGCACTTTATTCACCCCCCATGTGAACATGGGCGACGGGGTCGTGGTTATCAATGCCGACAAGATTGTTCTGACCGGCCGTAAAATGAAGCAGAAAAAGTATTATCGCCACAGCGGATATATTGGTGGCCTGAAGACCATCACCGCTGAAAAGCTGTTGGAAAAACAACCCGAAGATCTGGTTCGATTTGCCGTCAAAGGGATGCTGCCCAAAAATAAGCTGGGACGTCAAATTTTCAAACGCCTGAAAGTTTATAGCGGAGAGGATCACCCCCATAAAGCCCAGAAACTGGAAGTGTTGGCCGTTTAACGGGGAATCCATTTTGTGCTGGAACCAATTGTACGAACATTAATATTACGAACATAAATTTTACGAACAGCAGGCACTTTAAAAAGGTAGAGGGAAATCGTTCATGGTACAGGAAAACGTCTATTACGCGACTGGAAAACGGAAAACGGCCATTGCCAAAACCTGGATGACGCCCGGTACAGGTAAGATCAGTATTAACAATCGGACGATGGAAGAATATTTTCCGACAGAGACCGCCAGGGCGGCCTTGCTCCAACCGTTAGTGTTGACCAATAATACCCAATCCTATGACATCAAGGTAAAAGTGATCGGCGGCGGTATAACCGGCCAGGCCGGTGCCATTCGGCATGGGATTACCAAAGCGCTGGTCCTTATTGATCCCGATCTGCGGACGCCTTTGAAAAAAGCCGGTTTCGTCAAACGGGATCCCCGCCAGAAAGAACGGAAAAAATACGGGCAGCCGGGTGCACGCAAGCGGTTCCAGTTCTCGAAACGATAGTATTTTCCATATATTTGGATTTATTGATAAAGGGGAAGGCGACGGTGGTTGTCTTCCCCTTTTTTGCTTTACCTGCGGGTGCATTGAGAGGGTTAGGGCAGACCGGCTATACCCGGTGAATGATGGTGATGTCATCGGGGTATTTTCCCATCTGCCGCAAACCGTTTTCCGTCACGACGTGGGTGTTTTCAACGCCAACCACCCCTTGTCCGGGAAAAATTAATTTGGGTTCCAGCGCGAAAACCATCCCCTTCTGCAATCTCATCTGCTGGCCTTTGGCCAGGAACGGATATTCGTCCAGTTCAGTGCCAATACCATGACCGATAAAGTGGACCCGGTGGCCACCCGCCCCCATGAAATGATCGGTATAGCCAAGGTCTTCGGCCAGATCGATGGCCATTTCGTATAAATCGCCGACCACCACGCCCGGCCGGGCGGCTTTTTTTATCATTGACTGGATTTTCAGCATGGCCTCATGGGCACGAACCCATTTGTCGGGCAGGTCGCCCAGGGAAAAAATACGGGTATGATCCGATAAATACCCCTGGCAGGCAAAGACATAATCGAGCAGAACCGGTTCGTGGCAGCAAATCTTTCGAAAACCTGGGCCCTGGGCCACCGCCGGACCGATACCCGCGCCCCCGGTGGGAGAGGCCAGATAGCTTTCCACGGCAGCGGATTCACCGGCCATCAGGTGGCCGTAAAACATTTCGTTTCCCCACAAGCGCATGCGGACAATTCCCTGGTGCCCCAGTCTGCGAGCCAGGGCTTCAATCTGGCCGGCCAGCTCAATTTCGGTGATTCCCTCCCGGAGCGATTCCGACATGCCGGCAGCCAGTTGATCCGATAATTCGGCGGCGATGGCGATCCGCTTGATTTCATATGCTGATTTTACCGCCCGGATGCGCCGGATGGCATCAGAGATATCGACCCATTCGACACCGCTAAAAAGGCGTTGAAAGGTCAGATGGTTTCGCATGGGCAACACATCGAATTCCAGCCCTATCTGTCGAGGCGATGACTGGCAATGAAGACGAATAATTTCGGGCAGGCGCCCCAGTCCCTTGAGCGGCTCAATCAGTCCCAGGGTCGATTCTTTCCGGGCACGGTCGACACTCTTATAGACCATCAATATCGGCGGGCGGTCCGCCGGAACGAACAGGTGGGCATCCTGGATGGTACCGGTAAAATAGAAAAGATCCGCTTTCTGGACGACGAGGGCGCCATCAATGGAATGTTGCTGCAGATATTGCTGTAATTTAAGGATGCGTCCGTCGAGTTCTGTCTTCGGTATCCTGTGGTCTTCGTTCATACGCACTCCTTATCGTAGTCATCGTCAGCCTGACAGGTAGAAAATGATGAGATCAATGTCAAGCAGAATGCATCGATGTCGTATCTTGAAAAATGGGTGCGCCTAGGATATAAGTTGGCTTCCGGTTCATCGATTCGTGAGCAGACCGATTGAAAAACCTATAGCGTGGAACTTACATGGCCGCCTATTTTATACGTCGTTTACTCCTGATTATTCCCACATTTATCGGTATCACCATCATGGTGTTTATCATCACCCGGTTTGTACCCGGTGGACCGATCGAGCGGATTATCGCCCAGGCCCAGCAGATGTCGAGTATCGCCGGGACAGGTGCCGCAGCTGAACAGAGCCAGCCGCTGTCAAAAGAACAGATCGAGGAATTAAAAAAATATTACGGATTTGATAAACCCGTGCTGACCAGCTATTTTTTATGGCTGGGTAAAGTGCTGACCGGCGATCTGGGAACATCAACGCGCTATTATGACCCGGTGTGGGCCATGATCCGGGAACGGATCCCGATTTCTCTATACTTTGGTGTTCTGTCGCTGGTTCTGATGTACGGCATCTGCATCCCCTTAGGCATGATCAAGGCGATCAGGCACAAAAGTACGTTTGACAATGTCTCGTCCGCGGTGGTGTTTACCGGCTATGCCATTCCCGGGTGGGTGGTGGGGGTATTGCTGCTGGTCGTCTTTGCCTCGCACTGGGAAATCTTTCCCCTGGGCGGGCTGGTAAGTGATGATTTTGAAGATTTTACCACCATCGGAAAATTGATCGACATTGCCTGGCATACCGTGCTCCCGTTGACCGCCTATGTGGCCGGGTCTTTTACGGTCATGACTTTTTTAATGAAAAACAGCCTGATGGACAACCTGGCTTCGGATTATGTTCGAACAGCTATTGCCAAGGGGTTGCCTTTTAAGAAAGCCATCTTCCGGCATGCCCTGCAAAACAGCCTGATTCCCATTGCCACCAGTTTTGGAAATAATATTTCCGTTATCTTGATGGGGTCGTTTTTAATCGAAACCGTATTCAATATTAACGGGATGGGCCTGTTGGGATATGAATCCGTAGTGGAACGGGACTACCCCGTGGTGATGGGGATTCTGGTCATTTCATCGCTGCTCTTCATGATCGGGAATATCCTGTCAGATATCTGCGTGGCGCTGGTGGACCCGAGGGTAAAATTCGAATGAAGCGATTACCCCGGATCCGGATTTTTCTGCGAGTCGGCCCATGAAGCTGAACCCGTTAACCATCAGAAAAATCAGGCGGTTCAAGTCGATTAAGCGGGGATATTTTTCGTTCCTGCTCTTTGTGATGATGCTGACGGTCTCACTTTTTGCCGAACTGCTGGTGAACAACCGGGCTCTCGTCGTTCACTATGAGGGTCACTATTATTTTCCGACCTACGGGCATATGCTGCCTGGAACCACTTTTGGCCTGGCATACGACTATGAAACGAACTACCGGGAGCTTTCGGCACGATTCGAAAGGGAAAACAAGGGCAACCGGGTATGGCTGCCACCGGTCCCCTATAACCCCTATGAAACCGATTTAAAAACAGATGCCTACCCCCCATTTGCCCCGTCAATTGCCGAAAAACACTATCTCGGTACCGATGCCGTGGGGCGGGATATTCTGGCCCGCCTGGTCTACGGGTTCCGGATCGCCATTGCCTTCTCCCTGTTGCTGCTGGTAACCAATTATACCATCGGGGTGTCCATCGGAAGTGCCATGGGGTTTTGGGGTGGAAAGTTTGATTTGATATTCCAGCGGATTATCGAAATATGGTCCAATGTACCTTTTTTATATGTCATTATTATTATATCCTCCATTGTGGTACCCAGTTTTTTGATGCTGGTCCTGATTATGGCGATTTTTGGCTGGATTAGTATTACCTGGACCATGCGAACCGTTACGTATAAAGAGCGGTCCCGGGAATATGTCCTGGCCGCCCGGGCATTGGGTGCGTCCAATTTTCGGATTATCTTCAAGCATATTATTCCCAATACCATCGCGATTATCGTTACCTTTGCCCCGTTTTCCGTTTCCGGCGGGATCGTAGCCCTGACTTCGCTTGACTATCTGGGATTTGGATTGCCGCCACCGACACCCAGCTGGGGAGAGCTGCTGCGGCAGGGGTGGACCAACCTTGATGCCTGGTGGATCTCAGGATCGGTGATCGCAGCGATGGTCATTACACTGATGATCGTTACCTTCATCGGAGAGGCCGTCCGGGAAGCGTTTGATCCAAAATTGCATACCACCTATGAGTAATTCAATCGATGTTTTATTTGGGGAGATATCATTCCATGTTTCAATCGGATAAATACGTAAAACGACCCTTTGGCCGCCATCGATGGATGGTGATGGCGTTACCGGTTATTCTGATTACTCTGTTTTCCATCACGGAACACCGATGGACGCATGCGGCCCTGGCCGCAGAAAATGAAGGCAAAATATTTCAAGCCGACATTTCCAAGACACCCCTGCCGGAAGATATCAAGTGGCTGACCAACGACACGGATCCGGTTTTTGCATCAAAGGACGCCAAAAAAGGCGGCACTTTCCACACATCAATCATGAATTTTCCGTTGACATTTCGCGTGGTCGGGCCGGATTCGAACAGCAGTTTCAGGAGTGCCATTCTTGGGAACCAGCTCTCTCTTATCGGTATTCATCCCAATACGGAGAATATTATTCCGGAAATTGCCACGCACTGGGCGTATGGCAAAGACAGGAAAACGATGTATTTCAAGCTCAACAAAAAAGCACGCTGGTCCGATGGCCAGCCGGTAACCGCGCATGATTTTGCATATACCCTGGAATTCATGCGATCTAAGTATATCGTGGCCCCCTGGTATAATGATTACTATACCAAGGAAATTGACAAGGTGATCGTTTATGATGACGAGACGCTGGCCGTTGTGGCCACCAAGGCAGAGCCGGACCTTCATTTAAAACTGGCGATTTCTCCTACGCCAAGGCATTTTTTCAAGGAACTGGGCAAAGATTTTGTCAGGCGGTACAACTGGAAAATTGTGCCCAATACCGGGCCGTATCAGATCGTCGATTTTAAAAAGGGTAAATATATCAAGTTCAAACGAAAACGGGACTGGTGGGCGGCGAACCTGCGATATTTCAAAAACCGGTTTAATGCCAATTCCGTGATTTACAAAGTGGTCAGAGATCCGAACCTGGTATGGGAACATTTTAAGAAGGCCAGGTTTGATGTGTTCGGTATCACGATTCCAAAATACTGGCATGTAAAGACCCGGATACCGATTTTCAAGAACGGGTATGCCCATAAAATATGGTTTTTTAATGATACCCAGCGATCGGCCACGGGCATGTGGTTAAATCAGGATAAAGCCATTTTCAAGGATAAGCGGGTTCGATACGCCTTTGCCCATGCCATGAACATTCAAAAGGTGATTTCGGAGGTGCTTCGAAACGATTATTTCAGGCTTGAACAGGGCTTTGTCGGTTATGGGCGCTACACCAATCCGGATATCCGGGCCCGTCGGTTTAATCTGGCAAAAGTAGATGAATACATGAAGTCCGCCGGCTGGCATCGCGGGCAGGATGGGATCTGGGAAAAGGGCGGCATGCGGTTTTCCGTGGAAGTCAGCTATTCCGTTGAAGAGCATACTCCCCGGCTGGTAGTGCTCAAGGAAGAAGCCAAAAAAGCGGGGGTTGAATTACGGCTCCAGAAACTGGACGGGGCGGCGGCGTATAAAAAGATCATGGAAAAGAAACATACCGTAGCCTGGATGGGGTGGTCGACATCGATGCGGCCCCAATATTGGGAACATTTTCATTCCGTCAATGCCCATAAGCCGCAAACCAACAATATCACCAATACGGATGATGCAAAAATGGACAGGCTTATTGATGCCTACCGCAATTCTCTTGATGAGGAAGAACGGATCGCGCTGTCCAGAAAGATACAAGTCCGGATTCATGAGATCGGCCCCTTTGTTCCGACCTTCATGGTCCCCTATGTCCGTCAGGCGTACTGGCGGTGGTGGCGATTGCCCAGGGTCCCGGGAACGAAGACTTCCGATACGCTTTTCGATCCTTTTAACAGCAGCAACGGTGGGCTTTTCTGGTACGATAAAGCACGGTACGAAGAGACAAAAAAGGCCATGAAAAGAAAGAAGGTTTTTCCACCGGTGACGATCATTGATAAAACATTTAAGAGACCGTGAGGATCGCACCGGGAACAGAATCCGAAGGAATTATCTGTTGAACGACACCCCCATCTTGCATGTCGATAACCTGGTAACAGCCTTTGATACGGAACAGGGCCTGATCCGTGCGGTTGATGGCGTCAGCTTTGACGTTCGGGCCGGCCGGACACTGGGTATTGTGGGCGAATCAGGCTGTGGTAAAAGTGTCACCGCGCTTTCCATCATGCGGCTTTTGCCCAAGCCTCATGGTCATATTGAGCACGGCCGGATTATGTTCCATGACCAGGATATTGCGACCCTTCCGGCAGATCGGATGCACGCCATCCGCGGATATGGGATTGCCATGATTTTTCAGGAGCCGATGACCGCCTTAAACCCGGTCCATAAAATTGATCGGCAGCTGGGGGAAGTCTTTGAGCTCCATTTTCCGGAAATGGATAACGCCCGGATCCGGGAAAAATCGGTTGCACTGCTGAAAGAAGTGGGGATTTCCGAAGCCCGGGAGCGAATGAATGCGTATCCCCACCAGCTTTCCGGCGGGATGCGTCAGCGGGTGATGATCGCCATGGCCCTGGCCGGAGAACCGGAGATTCTCATCGCCGACGAACCGACCACGGCCCTGGATGTTACCATTCAGGCACAGATTCTGGACCTGATGGTCAAATTGCAGCAAAAGACCGGGATGGCGATCATTTTTATCACCCACGCCCTGGGGGTGATCGCCGAATTATGCGATGATGTGTTGGTGATGTATGCGGGGACCGTGGCTGAAAGAGCACCGGTCAAAACCCTTTTTCAGCATCCCCGGCACCCTTACACCCTGGGGCTGCTGTCGGCCATTCCGCGGCTGGATAATACCCCCAAAACCCGGCTGAATACGATCCGGGGAATGGTGCCGAGCTTGTATGAACTACCGGATGGATGCCGGTTTCAAAATCGGTGTCCGTATGCCATGGCCGGTTGCAGTATTGCGCCACCGCCCCTTCGGCAGATTGATGACAACCATTGGGTCAGCTGCTATCTGTACCGGTGATTTCCGATAACGATCAGAGGGTACCCTTTGAATACCCGTGCCGGTCACTTCAGTTGAAAAGAGATAATGAATAAAAAATCACCATCCGAACCGCTGCTGAGCGTTGAGCACCTGAAAATGCATTTTCCTGTTCTGGGCGGGATTTTTCGCCACCAGGTGGGAAAAGTGTATGCCGTGGATGATGTGTCGCTGACCATTTCACGGGGCGAGACTGTCGGGCTGGTCGGCGAGTCCGGGTGTGGAAAGACCACCGTCGGCCGAAGCATTCTTCAATTGTATCAGCCGACCGCCGGCCGGGTGACTTTTGAGGGAAAAGACCTGACCCGTTTGAGCCGAAAGGAAATGCGGGACCTGAGGCGGGATATGCAGATGATCTTTCAGGATCCGTTTGAATCGTTGAATTCCCGGCATACGATTGGCAATATCGTGGAAGAGCCGTTTGTTATTCACGGGATCGGGACAGCTGACGAGCGGCAGCAAAAAGTTAAAGAACTGCTTCGCAGGGTTGGCCTTTCCGCAAGGGCCAGGACACGGTTTCCCCACGAATTTTCAGGAGGACAACGGCAGCGGGTGGGGATTGCCCGGGCGCTGGCCCTGAACCCGAAACTGATAATCTGTGACGAGCCGGTTTCGGCGCTGGATGTCTCAATTCAATCTCAAATCCTGAATCTACTGCTCGACCTGCAGCAGGAGATGGGGCTGGCCTACCTTTTTATTGCCCATGATCTGGCCGTGGTAAAGCATATCTCGGACCGGATTGCCGTAATGTATCTGGGGAAAATCATGGAATACGCCGATGCTGACACGCTTTATGCGCACCCGGCACATCCATATACCTCAGCGCTTATCTCGGCCATACCGGTTCCCGACCCGACATGCAGGAGGAAAGCAGAGATCCTTTCCGGTGACGTGCCATCTCCCATCCATCCACCGTCCGGGTGTGTGTTTCATACCCGGTGTCCGTATGCGGTTGATCAATGCAAAGAGACAATACCTGAACTGGCAGCGGTTGCTGGCGGGGCGGGTGACAATCATCAGGTGGCGTGTATCCGCACTGGAGAATTGCGTCTATAATGCACGGGCACCCCTGATGGCGGCCACGGATAACCCGGCCCTGTTTAAGCGGTATCCGTATTTCCAGCCAGCAGGGGACGGAATTTCCAGCCAGCAGGGGACGGAATGCGCCTTCATCAGGGAAAGGCAACCGCCCCGAGCCGGTTAGGTTATTCGGTTGTGGCTTCGGCTTTGCGCAATTTTGCCAACATTTCCTGAAAAATTTTCCGTTGCAGGGTGACCTGATCCAGCTGGTTGGCGTTCAGTTTAAGCTGGCTGGCCTCGGCCAGATAATCGAGCGCTTTTTCGAGATCTTTTACTGTTTGCCGGCCGCCGACGATACTGGCACGATACAAAAGATTATTAAAGTCAATGGCGACCAGTCGTTTGGAGGCAGCGGCGGCCAGCTCGGCATTAACGGCATAATCCTGAGCCCGGGTCAGATAGGCCTTAATGCTCTCATAGTCCGGTATACCCGGGCGTGTGAGCAAGGCGTCGGCCTTGTTTAGATAATGGCTGAAAATAAGCGGATAAACGTCGTTTTGGGTAAACACGGTCTTTTTACCTGCAGGGACGGTGACATCCGGTAAATCGATGACTTTCTTCTCCCCGAGCGGGGCGAACTTACCCTGCCAGATTTCAACCCCCACCGGCTTTTTCTTGATATAATACCGGGATGTGTTGGAAACACTGGCGCCAATGACAAGGATAAACAAAAACAAGATCGCACCGGCGGCGATCAGCATTATTTTATCGACTGGATCCGCAGTGGCCGGCTCGGAAGGTGCCTCGTAGGTAATGGTCACCTGGGGTTCCGGTTCCGATTTTTCCCCGGGGGGCTCTTTTTCGATAGCGGGTTTCTCACCGGAAGCGGACGAAGGGGCCGGTTTTTCAACCGGCGGGGGAACACTCTTATCCTGTTTTTTCACGTCCTGTTTTTTCACATCCGGCTTTTTCGCATCCGGCTTTTTCGCATCCGGTTTTTTTTCATCAGCGACCGTGGGCCCGGGCGGTGTTTCCGGTTTTGGCATCGGTTTCTCTGCGGTGACGGGTTCGGTTGTCTTGGATTTTCCGGCGGTTTTCTTTTTTTTGGCAGTGGATTTGATCAGGCTGTTTTTCCCCATAATAACCCCTTTGAGTCGGAATGGAAATTGTCAGGTCTTGCTCATGCGTAGATTGGCATATATAATAAATTTAGCCGGTTTTGTAAACGCATTTTTTCAACGACCGTCACCGGCAGCATGGTATGGAAAGAAAGATTGAGGGTATACCCGGTAGAGGGACCGCCCGTCGCCACCCGGTTGGTTTTGCAGGTAAAACCAGGCAATCAAATCTCTGATGGAAGTTATTGACTTTTAGACAATAGTATTCTTAAACTTAAAGATTTTCCGGCCTTTATGTAATGAATATAGACGCCCAAACGGTTTTCATGGAGGGACGTATTCAATGACCGAATCGATCTTATCTATTCTGGCGCATGGTGCCTGGAATGGCGGGACCCTGGTGGACAACAGCTACTATGAGAATAAAGGGCTGACATTTAAAAATAACATTCCGGTCAACAGTCAGACCATTGAAGAACGGATCGGCGTGCGGACTCGGGTTGCAGCACCGGAAGATACGCGGATCGGTGTCCTTGCCCTGAAAAATCTATTGGACACCCGGATGATAAAACCATCGCAGATCCGGTTTTTGATTGGTGCGACCAATATCGGCGAGGATAAATACGACCCGGGCCCCCAGGTCCGGTTTCCCTGGGAACTGATCAAAAAAGAAAACCCCGATGTGGTGGCGATTGACCTGTATGCCGGTTGTCCCGGATATAATGTCGCCGTTGAACTGCTGTTTATGCTCTCCATCACCGGGGTGCTGAGGAAAGACGATCTGTCTGTGGTGGTCGGATCTGAAAATATCCACCGGGCCAGGGCCTTTCGTGAGACGGATACGGCCTCCATTATCTTTGGGGACGATGCCGTGGCAACCGCCTTTGTTACGCATGGATCCGATAAAGCGGCAGGAGATTATTCGGTCAGTGACCGGGGGGAGTACCCCCTGGGAGCCGACCCGGTTGATGCGATGGCCGAAGCCATCCTGGAGACAACCGGTGATGATCGTATCGACGGGTTGATCATCGATAACCAGTTGGGGAAAATTCAGTGCCGGGTTCCGGCCGTTGCGGCAAGGGTTCAGCATCGCATGGTCGAATTGATGTATCCGGAAGCGGTTGAAAAAGGGGTGTTTACCCGCTTCAAGGATGCGCTGCGGTTTTATGATGAACATGTCGGTTCTTTTGCCTTTGACATCATGACCATGACCGATAACGCGGATATCGTTGAAATGATCGCCAAAGCGTATGTCTGTTCGGGAAAGTACAAAACCATCGTTTCCGTTCACGCCGGTGCCACCGGTCGTCTGCAGGTGGCCGCCCATCGGGGTGAGGGGTTTACGTTTACGCCGCCCGTATCCGGCATCGTTGATACGGCCACCAGCACCCACGGGTGCTTCGGAAGGTTTATCCAGGCGGACAGGGATGAAAGCGATGGCGATGTATATGGTGAAATGGACGGCAAGGGCGTTTTTTTATATGCGACCCGGGGGGCCGCTAACCATTTGCAAAAGCTGCTGGAACCAAACGGGATGACCATTCGGGATATTGAGCTTTTGATCGAACACCAGGCTAATTTTGCCATGATTCCATTAACACTGGAGCAGCTATTGGCCGATGGTGCCAAAGATATAAAAGCCGAAGTGGCCGATTTTATCGCCAACAGGGCGGTGACCAATATCCATGTACGGGGAAATTGTTCGGTGGTCTGTATGCAGCGGCTTCCCTACGATTTGCAGCGGGGGGCACTTAAACCTGATTCCATTCAGGGCGTTCCCATCAATCGCAGTCTGGAGGCATTGCGGCAGGCCCGGGTGATTTTAAATGATTCCGTGGGCGCCGGGATGACGCGAAGTTCTTTTTTACAAAAATTATAGCGATAACGGATACGGCCAGAAGCATATGGCGGAAATCTCAACAACACTGAAAGGAAAACCAATGATTGTCACCAATATCGAAACGATTCCCGGAAAACGCATTGTTGAACATTTCGGCATGGTTTCCGGCAATACCATCCGGGCCAAACATATCGGCCGGGATATCATGGCGAGCCTGAAAAATATTGTGGGCGGCGAACTCAAGGGCTACACCAATCTACTGCAGGAATCCCGGCGCCAGGCCACTTCCCGGATGATCAAACAGGCCGAAGAACTCGGTGCCAACGCTGTCGTTAATGTGCGGTTTTCCACGTCGTCCATTGCCCAGGGCGCTGCGGAATTATACGTATACGGCACGGCCGTTCGGGTGGAAACAGGGGGAGCGGCAACATGATCGATCTTACCGTATTTGTCGTGCTGGTGGTATTGGGCTATGTCGCCGGCAGTCTTTTTGAAAAGCGCCATTTTCGTTCCCTTGAAAAGCGCGAAGCCGCGCAGTTATCACAGCCGATTGTGACGCTGGAAGACGTCTCGTATCCCGAAGATCAGATCGAATCAGCCAGACTGGTTTCCGGAAGCGCCGTCATATCCGTCGATTATTTCAAGCGTCTGCTCGCTTCTCTGCGGAATATTTTTGGCGGTAAGGTGAAATCATATGAAAGTCTGCTGGATCGGGCGCGCCGGGAAGCATTGTTGCGGATGAAAGAATCCGCACCGGACGCGATGGCCATCGTTAATGTCAGGATTGAGACCGCTTCCATCGGCCGGCGGGCCAATAAAAAGGGAGTTGGCTGTGTGGAGGCGATGGCATACGGCACGGCGCTGACATTCCGAAAGTAGGTATGTGGACTGCTGTGTGACGGGGAAAATCAAACAAGGAGGAGTGGATGTCTCTGGATATGTTGACGGCGATTTCGCCCGTGGACGGCCGGTATCGTAAAACGGTTGAGCCACTGGCTGATTATTTTTCGGAAAAGGCGCTGATCCGGTATCGCGTGATGATAGAGGTTGAATATTTTATCGCATTGTGTCAGCTGCCCCTGCCCCAACTCGAAGGGGTTGATACCCGGGCGCACCGGGCGCTTCGAAAAATCTATCGTGAGTTTACACGGGCCGACGCCGGGCAGGTGAAAGCCATTGAGAAAACAACCAATCATGATGTCAAAGCCGTCGAATATTTTCTCAAGGAAAAATTCGAAGCTCTGGGACTCGGTTTGTATCGGGAATTTATCCATTTTGGTTTAACTTCTCAGGATATCAATAATACGGCCATGCCCCTGATGCTCAAGGATGCCTGGCAGGCGGTGCTTCGGCCGGTCCTTGATGAAACCATGAACCAGATGATCCGGCTGGCGCATGAATGGCAGGATATTCCCATGCTGGCCCGAACCCATGGACAGCCCGCGTCACCCACGATCCTGGGGAAAGAAATCTACGTATTTGTCCATCGGCTTGAGCGGCAGCGTACGCTCCTGGCGCAAATTCCCCATGCCGCCAAGCTGGGTGGCGCAACGGGCAACTTTAACGCCCACAAGGTTGCCTATCCGGATATCGACTGGCCGGCATTTGCCGATTACCTGGTTAACGATGTCCTGGACCTGACCCGCACGACAATCACGACCCAGATCGAACCGTACGACCACCTGGCCGCTTTTTGTGATGCCGTCAAACGGATGAATACCATCCTGATCGATTGCTGCCGGGATATCTGGGCCTATATTTCTCTCAATTATTTTAAACAGAAGATTGTTGAAAATGAGGTGGGATCATCGGCCATGCCCCACAAGGTCAATCCCATTGACTTTGAAAATGCGGAAGGGAACCTGGGGGTGGCCAATGCGGTTTTTTCGCATCTGTCCGGTAAACTGCCCATTTCCAGAATGCAGCGGGATTTAACCGATTCAACGGTTACACGTAATATCGGCGTTCCCCTGGCCCACACCCTGATCGCCCTGAAGTCGATCCAGAAAGGACTCAACAAGCTGGTGTTAAACGATACGATGATCCTTTCGGATCTTCACGACCACTGGGCCGTGGTGTCTGAAGGAATCCAGACGATCCTGAGGCGGGAA
Source organism: Deltaproteobacteria bacterium (assembly GCA_003973265.1). Taxonomy (GTDB): domain Bacteria; phylum Desulfobacterota; class Desulfobacteria; order Desulfobacterales; family QNYZ01; genus QNYZ01. The sequence continues at coordinate 35,031 of QNYZ01000105.1, forward strand.
GGGTACCCGAAACCGTATGAGGCTTTAAAAGCATTCACACGGACCCACGGGGTGATCAACGAAGAGCGGATTACCGAATTTATTGAAAGCCTGGATGTCTCGGATTCGGTAAAGGCCGAGCTGTTAAAGATCACGCCGGAAAGCTATACCGGCGTGTCGGTATTTGACTGAGCGGTGGCCTTGAGCAGGCAGACGCATGCGTCGTATTTCGTATCGGCCGCGCATGTCGTCCGGGCGATCGTTTTTCGATCACCTTGAATAACCCGTCTATTTAGCGACGCTGATGATGGCCCGCATAAACGCCGGAAGATCTGCCGGGGTACGGCTGGTGACGAGGTTACCGTCAATGACGACCTCGCTGTCGGCCCAGTTGGCACCGGCATTGACCAGATCGTCTTTGATGGAAATGTAGGAAGTGACGTGTCGATCCTGTAGAATTCCCGCAGAAACCAGCACCCACCCGGCATGGCAGATGGCAGCCACCAGCCTGTCTTTTTCAAAAAGCCGTCTCACCAGTTGAAGGACGGCCGGATACCGGCGCAGATGATCCGGGGCATATCCGCCGGGGATCACCACCCCGTCGTAGTCATCCAGCGATATCTGATCGGCGGCGGCGTCTACCTCAATCGCGGTCCCGGCTTTGCCGGTGTAATGGTCGGCACTGCCCGAGCCCACTACCGTGACCTTGGCACCGGCTTCCTGGAGCCGGTAATAGGGATACCAGAACTCCTGATCGTTCACCATTTGTTCGGCCAGTATGATGAAATTCTTTCCGGATAATTCCATAGGGTCTCCTTGTGTCAGTCGTTGAATATTTCAATTGATTTAATGGGGTCAGCGGCCAGCAGTATCAGGGGTTATAACTGCGTCTCTGCCCATTCAGCCAGCTTTTCACGGAAAATTTTGGCGTTGTGGCGGATATCCACGGGAAACGCATCGTGAAAAAGAATATTCCGAATCTCTTTTGTATGCGGGCTGGTATTGCCCAGCGCCTGAAGCGCCGCGCGAATCTCGTCCTGATCCTGCTGATCGGCATCTTTTTGCAGCTCAATGCAGATCACCGGCGTCTGGTTCGGAACATCTCCCACCCCCACCAGGGCACTTCGGTAAACACGGTCATGGTTATTGTAAATTGCCTCACAGGGGATGCTGTAGAGCGTGGTCTCTTCACTGATGACAACCCGATGGTTTTTCCGGCCGCAAAACCAGAGATTACCGGCGGTATCGATCCATCCCAGATCCCCCATCCGGTGCCAGAACCGGTTGCCGTCTTTTATTTTGGCCAGGTCATTCGCCGCGGGGTGGTCATAGTACCGGCGGGTGACCAGGTCGCCTTGAACCGTAATTTCCCCGATCTGCCCTGAAGGTAATACCAGATCATCATTCCATCGGTCAATGGGTGCGTCCGTGATGGTAATAATCCGGATGGTAATACCATCTATGGGGCGTCCCACACAGATACCGCACCCTTTTTCACTCATCCGCCTTGTTTTTGATAAAATTTCTTTGCTGGCGATAGATGCCACGGGCATCGCTTCCGTAGCGCCATAGGGGGTATGAATCTCGGCCCGGGATGACAGCATGTGAGAGAACGTATCAATTACATCTGGTGATACCGGTGCACCCGCAGAGATCACCCGCCGCAGGGAAGGCAGACGGATACCCTGCGTTTTTCCATATTCACCCACCCGCCTGACCAATGCCGGAGAGGCAAACATGTTGGTGACCCCCTGGTCGACAATGGCCTCGATGATTTTTACCGGATGGGCATGGGCGGGTCTTGTCGGGTCCATGTCAGGGATAACCGCTGTCATGCCCAGCGCCGGGTCAAACAGAGAAAACAGGGGGAAAGTCGGCAGATCAATTTCACCGGGTTCAATCTTAAAATGGGATCGGATATGTCTGATCTGGGCATCAAAAATACCATGGGTATACACGACACCCTTGGGCGGGCCGGTACTTCCCGTGGTAAACAGGATGGCGGCGGTTTCGTCGATCCCGGTGGGCGCTGCAGGATACGGCTTTCCGGGTGCGGCATACATCTGATCCAGGGAGAGCCCCCCCCAGAACCAGCGCGTGCCCACGGTTACCCATGTTTTAACGGTTTTGAAAAAACGTGGGTAGAAAAACCGAAGCACATGTGCTTTGGAAATACCGATAAAGGCGGTCGGCTTCGTATCCCTCAGGCATCGAATCATTCGCGGAATGCCCATTCCCGGATCCACCACCACCGGGATGGCACCTACTTTAAACAGGGCAAACACCAGGATAAAAAATTCCGGGCTGGGGGGAACCATTAAAACAGTACGGGTGCCGCGGGAGATCCCGGCCGAATCAAGCCCCTGGGACAGGCAGTCGGACAATTTGTCTAACTGGCGGAAGGTCAGGTGCGAATAGGCCATCCTGTTATGACTGTCACGGCCGGCCGGGTGAATCACCGCTTTCTGATACGGGTAACGTCGGGCCATGCGGGTAAGGTGGGCGGCCACATTAACGGTTTTATTTGTTTTTGCAGGCCCGCCGGTATGTGTAATGTTCGATGTCATAAAAAAATAAATCAGTCCTTTTTCCGGTTGCGGTATCCCGTGACCGATGGTGTAGCCTTACTATCAAACCGGGTGTTTTTGCAAGAACGATTGTATCAGCGGGATGATCTGTGCCGGCGCATCCTCAAGCAGGTAGTGGCCGGCATCATCGAATGGATGCACCTCGGCATGGGGAAACCGCCGTTGCCATTCGGCCAGGTAGTCGGTGTCAAAAACAAAATCATGACTTCCCCAGCAGATCAGCATGGGTAGATGGTCCAGGTTGTGGAGGGCCGCATCGGTTCGGGCCACGATGCCATAGCCGGGGGCTTTTTCGGTGACCGGGATATCCTGTACAAACCGGAGGGTGGCAATCCGGTGGCCCGGGCGGTCGTAAGGGGCCAGAAACCCGGCCCGTACGTCCCGGCTGAGGCGCCGGCAGGGCGCCATGATCGTGGCCCCCACGGCAAACAGGTTCAGCCCGAGGACGGCTCCTGCGGCAACAAGCGGGACGGTACGGATCAGTTTGAGCTGCCAGGGCAGCGGTTTTCCCCCGGGGGGTAAAAACGCCGCCGTATTGAGAATAACGATCCGCCCGATCCGCTCGATATGATCCACGGCCCAGGCCATGCCGATCATGCCGCCCCAGTCATGTACGACCAGGGTGATTTTTTTATCAAGAGCCAGGTGGTCGATAAAGCGGGTTAAATCGGCGATGCGGTTTTCGAGCCGGTAGCCGTATCGCGATGGTGATGGTTTGTCCGACAGGCCGCAGCCGATATGATCCGGCGCAATCGTCCGATAGCCCGGTGACAGGGCCGTGATCAGATTCCGGTAAAAGAACGACCAGGTCGGATTGCCATGCACCATGATCACCGGTTCGCCCTCTCCCTCGTCCAGGTAATGATACTGCAAACCGCCCATATCCATATATCGGGATGAAAAAGGGTATAATCGTCTTACCGCTGTGGGCAACGCGTCGGGCCGGGTTACCATTTTACCCCCAGAAGGATGCAGTTTAATCCGCTGCCGATTCCGAACAGGCCCACCCGGTCGCCCGGCGATAAAAACCCGCGTTCATGGGCAATGGCCGTCGTGATCGGCAGCGAGACCGTGCCGATATTGCCCAGGTAGGGGAAGGTGACGAAATCTTTATCAGCGGAAATGCCCAGGGCTTCGAGGATGGTTCGCTGATGCGTCGACCCTACCTGGTGGCAGATGATTTTATCCGGCGGGCCGGTCTCATTCCAGATGGTTTCGCGAAAGGCCCGGTAGGTTTTTGAGCCGAGGATCACGCCGTTTTCAAGGACGCCGACCGAGTCGGTTTCCATGACCAGCGGCATGGTGGCCGGGATACCGGTATCCGGGCCCCAGACACAGAGACGGTGGTGACGGGTGTCGCTTTTGACAATACCGCCCTGGAGCAGATGCCCCTGATCGGATAGATCCCGGTGGGTCAGAATCACCGCCACCGCCCCCGAACCACCGGTAAGGGTGGCCAGGGATTTTTTGAAAACAGCCATCTTTCGGGTGGCCAGCATCCGGTCGATGGTCTGTTCCACGATCTGGCGGGCCGACTCGCACGACACCACCATTCCCGCCCGGATATGGCCCAGTTCGATGGCATTGGCTACCTGAACCATTCCATTTAAAACACCAAGGCAAGCATTCGAAATATCAATAATTTCTGTATCAGGACCAATGCCGAGCCCGTCGGCCACCGCACAGGCCGTGGCCGGTTCCAGATGGTCCCGGCAAACCCCGCCGTAGACCAGCATGCCGATATCGCCGGGGGTGGCAGCCGAGTCGGCCAGGGCTTTGCGGCCGGCCATGATGGCGCCGGTGCTCATGCGGAAACCCCGATCCCAGAATCGGCGTTCCCGGATGCCGGTGATGGCGGTCAACTGGCCTTTGTTGAGCCGCAGGGCCCGGTAAAGCGGTTCAAGGCGGGTTTCCAGATCGTCCGAGGTAATCACGTTGGGGGGCAGTTCGTATCCGAAGGTGTCGATAAAGACATTTTTGTATTTCATGCAGTCAACCCTGATGATGGCGGTACCAGACGGATACCGAATTGTTTGATTTCATAAATATACCGGCCGTCGATACTTAAAAACCCGTTGGCGGTAATGGACGGTACGGGGTCGGTTTCCATCCCGGTAATCACGGCTTCCACGGTCACCCGCTGGTCAGACGGTAAAATCTGACCCCGATAGACCCATTCGTGCCGAACGGGATGTGCGATGGAGAATCGATTATGTTTAAATTTATCTTTCCAATGTGTTATGACAAAATACTTCAATAATTGAATGAACGACTCGATTCCGAGTGATCCGGGCCAGACCGGGTCCTGGTAGAAGTGGGCTTTGAAAAACCAGTCATCGGGATTTACCTGTTTACTGGCCCGGATGTATCCCAGCCCATGGGGGCCGCCGTCGGGAATCAGGAGGTCGATCTGGTCAATCATGCGGATTGCCGATGCGGGCATTTGCAGCGTCGGGATTTTGGTTGTATCGGTCGCGTTGGTATGTTCCGGGCGAATCGGGGGGACCTCGGCAAACCGGTGGGGTTTGGATAAAATGGAATCGGCCGGATCGGCCTGGAAAACCCGCTTTCCGGCATCGCGGATACCTTCCTGCTGGGCCAGGGCGGTTTTTGAAAAAAAGCCGAAATACGAATCTCCCTGGTAAATTATTCGAGAGCCGGAGCGGACTTCAAAATCAAACGACTCCACAATCATCCCCGCCGCCTTGGACATCCGTGTCAGGCGGACCCGGGTGGTGAGGGCGTGATCGCCCGCCGGGATATCTTCTTTGATGATCCCCTCTCCCCCCAGGTTCCGAAAATGCAGATCGTCATCGCTCAGCAGGGCGGACCCCATGTATGCGGCCAGCCAGCCGCAGGGCTGCAGGGCAATCTCCAGTAATACAGCATAGGGCATAATGCCGGACCGGTCGGCCGCGAAGTACCAGTCGGCGAGCCCGGGCGTAAACCGGGCCTCCACCCAGCCGTCAGGCTTGACGACCCAGGGGGCCGGGTCGCACCGGGTGATCCGGTCGATAAACAGATACGGCGGCCTGGGGAGCCGGGCGATGAACCGTTCGGTATCAAAGGGCCGATAGTGCCGACCGAACGCCTCTGACGGGTTCCCCTGGGAAAAGGTGAGAATTTGCGTGTGACTGAAAAGAGTGGATGGCCGCTTTTCATCAGGAGAAGCCGGCGGTGTGCCGGGGCGGGCATGGCGGTTCCAGAAATCTACCAGGTCCTGCCGGGTAACACCGCCCAGTTTCATGGAAATATCGTTGAACCGGACAATATGACGGCCATCGGCAACCATATCGGCATCGCCGATCACGTAAGGTTCCGGTTCGTAGCCAACTTCCCGGATGGTTAATTCGTAATGGACCTTTCGGGTATCCGGGGTCACCGGCCCCCGGCATTTCAGCTTGCTTTGAATACCGATGATCGGTTCGTAAACGGCCGACGGGTGATCGCAGACCCAGCCCATGCGCTGGAGCAGGACGCGGAGCGTATGGGCACAGCATTCGTACATCAAGGTGCCCGGCATGACCATGTCATCCACGAAATGGCAGGTTAAAAACCAGTCATCGGGGTGGATATCCGCTTCGGCCCGGATAAACCCGAGACCGAACTTTCCGCCGGCCGGATCGAGACGGAGCACCCGGTCGATGAGCCGCATCCGTCCGCCGGGCAGCCGCAGGGCCGCAGGAACGTTCATCCCGCGAAAAGAATCTCCGAAACAGGCGGCCATGTCGCCCTGTCGCAGGGCGTCGAGCTGTGAGTCGGAATACTCTTCCGTTTTTACCGGCAGCCAGGGGTCCCATTTTCCCCGGCCTCCGGGGGCATCGGGGGACGTTTCATCCGGGGCGATAATTCCGCCGGATTTCGTCACTTCCGCATGGGTAAAAAAACCGGCACAGCCATCGGTCATGGTGATCAGCGGCCGGCCGTTGATGGCGCCTTCAAACCGGAAAAAGAAGAGATAGGTATCGCCCTGGCGGACAAACTTGTCGATGCGGATATCGTATCGGATCGTATCGCCGGGGCAGGGAAGCGCGCTGTGAAAGGTAACCGTGGCATCGAGCAGACGATAGGTCCGTTTTCCTTTAACCTTGAAATCAATCCCCAGGTAGGCGCACAGGAACAGATCGGCCTGGCCTGCCTCCACCGAAATACATACCGGCGCATGGCCGCCGTCGAGATACCAGGCTTCGGGATGAACGTCATGTTCGGTGACAATTCGCCCGGGTCCCAGCCTGCCTTTTTGGCCGTCGATCGTAACGATTCGATCGACTAGCATCAGCGGCTCGCCGGGCAGCCGTACCCGGGCCGGGTAGGTGTCGACCTCGGTAAAAGCCGGCCCCAGCACCCGGGCCACGGACCCGATGGCAAATTCCATGCACATGTTTCGGGGAAAAACAGGTGGCCGGCGATGGGGATCGGCGGCGGCCTGCTTCCGGTTGACGCGGGGCCGGTCTTCAGATGGCGATCCAAACAGGTCGGCCGCCGATGGGTGCTGATCCAGGATTTCTTTCTGGAACGCCAGCGTCTCGCCATAGGTCCGGGTGATGTCTGCGGAAAATGAGAGGAACCGGCGGTGGGCTTTTTCCGTGGCGGCGGTATTTTCGGTTATCTGGCGGATCATCGCTACCGCGGGAAGGTCGGCGGATGCCGGCAATAAGGGGGGCTGGCTCGTCTCTTCCGTCGGGTGCGTTATCATCCGCGGCCTGTTCGGCGGCGGCGGTGGCGATTCGGGCACCCCGCCGATGGCAAGGGTGATCGGCGCGGCCGGGGGCGTGGCTCCGGATTGCCGGGGTGTGGATTTCGCACAGGCAGGCTCGGACATGGGGCCGTTTTCAAGGACGATGCAGGCACACCCGCCGGAAGGCGTCATGGAAACGATCCCTGCCCGGCATCGATTTTCCGCATGGATTGCATGCCAGGGGATGGCGCGATCGGTCAACTGGAACCGGCCATTTGTTTGTAATTCGGCGTCAATTTCCAGCGGTGCCGTCCAGGGAGGCAGTTGCCGCCGGAACAGGGAGCAGGCGGTTTTAATCAGCGATGCCATGGATGCGGCGGCACCCACATAGCCAACCGTTGGTTTCGTGGTGCCGAGAACGCACGCACCGGACGGGCGGGTAGCTGCCGGAAAAAGGGCTGTCAGCGCCGATTTCTCCACCCGGTCTTCCCCTGGATCGCCGCTGCCGTGTACTTCCAGAAAGCCCAGGTCGCCGGGATTCCAGCCGGCCTCAGCCAGGGCCTGGTTCACGGCCATTGAATAGGCTGCCGCCGTTGAATCCGGGTCGGACCGGTTTTCGGACCGGTTTTCGGACCGGTTTCCGGTTGTGGCGGCCAGTCCCTGAATAACCGCATAGATACGGTCGTTATCGGCCCGGGCGTCTTCCAGGCGTTTGATGACCACGGCACCGGCACCGTCACCCGGCAGCGTGCCGTCAGCGGCCGGATGAAAGGGCCGAAGGGTACCCGACTTCGAAAACCTTAGCTGTTCCGACGCCATTGCCAGGTTGCGGACATCACCAAACAGATCGACGGCGCCGATGAGCATAGCGTCGGTTTCCCTTTGCTGGACAGATCGGACACCGATTTCAAGCGCCCGTAATCCGGATGCCGGTCCGTCTGAAATGACGAATGAGGGGCCGCCCAGACGCAGTTCACGGGCCACCCGGCTGGCCACCATGCTGCCCAGGGCGCCCAATGTCCGTTCATGGGTCAGGGGAGGACCGGAAACATCCTGGAGCTGCTTTCGCCACCGGTCCATAGCGTGGCGGTCGAGCCCCAGGTTTTTTTCGTCATTCCAGCGCTGAACAGCGTTGAACAGATCCCAGCGCAGGTGAAAATTGGTGGCTTCATAGTCAAACTCGATGCCGATGATTGTCCCGGCACGGGGCCTGGCGTCCGTTGCCAGGCCGGCGTCACGGGCCGCCCGGCAGGCTGTTTGAAGCATGAGCAGGTGCTGGGGAAGAATATCGACAATCTCAGTCGGCGGAATACGAAATTCGCCGGGTTTGATCTGGATCTGATCCATGAAGGCCCCGGACATTTTGCCAATACCCGGTAATCCGGCGGCGAGTGTATCACATCCCTTCCACCGGGCCTCGGGACGGTATCCGATGGCGGATTCCCCTTTAAAAACGGCTTCTTCGAATGATCCGAGAGATGTCAGCCGGCCAAAAGCCGCCGCCATACCGACGATGGCAACCGGCTCCCCGGCCGCCTGGCTCACCGGTCGACCGCTTGACTGGCTGACGGGTCCACTGGCCGACCGGCCCGCCGGCGTACGGCTCAACTCCCCAACAGACTCTTCAACCAGCAGATGGGCATTGATTCCGCCAAAGCCGAAAGCGTTCACCGCTGCCCGGCGGGGGGTATCCGGATTCCGCCGGGGCCAGGGGGCGGCTGCGGTCTGAACACTGAACGGCCCGTCAATCAGCGGGCTGTCCGCCGGCGGCTGATCGAAGTTGATCGATGGCGGCAGGGTGTGGTTTTTAATCGCCAGTAATGTTTTAATCAATCCGGCGGCTGCAGCGGCGGTCAATAAATGGCCGATCATCGACTTAACGGACCCGATGGCGCAGGCTCTCCGGGGCCTGTCATCGTGATCCCAGAGGGCCTGCAGGCTGAGCAGTTCCGTTGAATCGCCCAGCGGTGTTCCCGCGCCGTGGCATTCGATCAGGTCCACATCAAAGGGGGACCAGCCGGACGATGCATAGGCCTGCCGCATGGCCCGGATCTGGCCCTCGCTGCTCGGGGCCAGCAGGTTGCCGCGGAGATCGTTGGACAGACCGATTCCCCGGATAACGCCATGGATCACGTCCCCGGCCGATACGGCATCACCGAGTCGTTTTAACAGGACGATGCCGGCCCCTTCACCCACCACCAGGCCGTCGGCCGCGCGGTCAAAGGGGGCACAGCGTCCCGACGGGGAGAGCGCCCGCAGCTGGGTAAATCCAACCTGGGTATACAGGCAATCGGGCCGGGAGACCCCGCCGGCCAGCATGGCATCGGCACGGTGGGCGGCCAGTTCATCGCAGGCCAGTTTGATGGCGTAAAGCGATGAGGCGCAGGCGGCGTCCAGGGTCAGGCTGCCGCCGCCTAAATCGAGTGCCGTGGCGACCAGCGCCGCCGGCAGCGAGGTAACCTGCCCGGATAAAAAGGGGCGCCCCGGCGACGGGCGATTTTTAAAAGATGGCGGGTTTCCCATGACCGTCATGACCGAATCGGCAAACGACTGCCCGACGACCCTTCGGGCCACATCCGATGCCCCGTCAGTGGGCAGGGCAATGGCCGCTAAAATCACACCGGTCCGGTCCCGGTTAAGATCCGGTGAACTGCTTCCGGCCAGGGCCTGTCGGCCGGCATGAAAAGCCAGGTGATAAAGCGGATCCAGATCACGGGCAAACGCCGGTGAAATATTCAGCCCGGACGGGTCAAATTGAAAATTCTGTATCAGACAGGCCCGCCGGCTGTACGCTTTATCCGGTGAAAAGTGATTGGCCAGCATGGCCCGGGGCGGTATCCCCCACCGCGCAGCCGGTACATCATCGGCGGTCTCGACGCGATTGATAATATTCTGCCAGAAGGTGGAAAGCGTTTCCGCGCCGGGGAATACCCCGCCCATTCCCACCACGGCAATCGGTTCGTTAGGTGTCATATTTACATCATAGCATAAAAAGCGTTTTTCTATAACCGACCTGTTTCCGTTTGGCAAGATTCTATCTGAGATGGCATGCTCACACGATAAAAAATTTGAAAAAGCGGTGCGTGGGTCGGGCGACCGGGCCGGATCGTTGACAAAAAGGGCGGGCATGGCTAAAAGAAAAAAAGGTGGGATTTTATATTATTTTTCCCACATCCAAATCACTTACACCCAGCTGGTTCGGAGGGCTTCGGATGTCAGATATTCGGGTGAATAAGGGCTATTTTCCGGGTGCAATCGGGCAGGTTACCGAACTTCACGGAACATACTACCACAGCCACTGGGGGTTTGGTCTTTACTTCGAGGCCATGGTTGCCACCGGTTTGTCCACGTTTTTAAAGCGATACGACGAATCACGTGACGGGTTCTGGACGGTATCTGAAAAAGAGCGGGTGGTCGCCACCATTTCCATTGACGGCGTCCATGTCGAGAGCAAGGGCGCCCACCTGCGCTGGTTCATGGTTGCCGAGCACCTGCATGGGAAGCGGATCGGCCATCAATTGCTCCACACGGCCATCGATTTTTGCCGGAAAAAAAAGTATTCAACCATTTATTTGTGGACCTTTGAAGGACTTCACGTCGCCCGGCAGCTGTATGAAAAAAATGGATTTGTATTAGCCGGACAAAGGCAGGGGCGCGAGTGGGGGACAACGGTTACCGAGCAGTGGCTGGAGCTTAAGTTATAGCAGATTATTGTACAATTTAAACGTCAGATGAAAACCAGCGCTGCGTTTTCAAACAGACTTTGACCAGCATCAGCATCACCGGTACTTCGATCAGGACGCCGATCACGGTGGCCAGGGCGGCACCCGAGGAAAGACCGAAAAGCATGGTTGAGGTGGCGATGGCCACTTCGAAATGATTCGACGCGCCGATCATGGCGGCAGGCGCGGCATCCTCGTACCGAAGCTTCAAAAGACGGGCCAGTCCATATCCCAACCCGAAGATGAGCATTGTCTGGATAAAGAGCGGAATGGCAATCCACACGATGGTCAGGGGATTGCTGACGATCACTTCCCCCTTGAAACTGAACAGCAGTACCAGCGTGATCAAAAGGGCGATAATCGTGACAGGGGTAAGCACGTGCAAAAATTTTTCCTTGAACCACTCTTCCCCCTTAGCGGAGATAAGCCATCTTCGGGAAAGATAGCCGGCCGCCAGGGGAAGGGCCACATAGATCGCAATGGACAATACCAGGGCCTGCCATGGGACCGGCAACCGGCCGACACCCAGCAGGAATCCCCCCAGCACGCCGTATAATACCAGCATGGTCAGTGAATTGATGGCCACCATCACCAATGTCAGGCCGTCATTGCCCCGGGCCAGATATCCCCACACGAGAACCATGGCCGTGCAGGGCGCGATTCCCAAAAGGATACATCCGGCCAGGTAACTTCGCCACAGCGGCACCTGGAGCATTTTGACGCCGCCCGACATCACCACCGCCCCGGCACCGTGAGTGGTGCTCACCGGCAGATCGAGGCCGAAAGGCATTTTGACCAGATCCACGGCGTCGGGCCCGATGAAATTGTAAAACAGCGTGCCGAGGAAAAAGAGGGCAATTCCATACATGGTAAACGGTTTTATCGCCCAGTTGACAAACAGGGTCAAAAAAACGGGTTTACCGCTTTTGCCCGCTTTTATAACCTCACCGAAATCGATTTTCACCATAATAGGATACATCATGAAAAACAGGCAGATGGCAATGGGGATGGAGACAACCGGGGCACCATTGACATAAATGGAAAGACCATCGAGGTATCGGGCCAGGCCAGGGCTGATTTTGCCCAGAACGATACCGGCGATGATACAAAGGATCACCCACAACGAGAGATATCGTTCGAATATACTTGTCATTTTACGTTCGCTGAATGAATCTTTCTGAAAACCCATCGCATTTCCTTTTACGTTTCAGTGATATTTTCGTTATATCCCTCAACAAAGGCCCGGATCTCGTCACGTACCCGTCTGTAATGGCCCCGGGATTTCGCTTCGGTTTGCGCCGTATTTGAAAGGGACGGTGGATCGTCAAACCCGACATGAATCCGCTTTACGTTGTTTTTTCGTTTCTGCTTTTACCCGGCCTGCACCCGACGCTGGGCTTGACAATCCTCGGGACGGGTCTGCAGGCGGCATAAGCTTTCCGGGTCGATTTTCAGAATCGTTTCCAGGCGGTGTTCATCCGCAACTCTTCTGGAGCTTTTTTCGAACGAAATCAGAACCCATTTCAGCGCGGCTGCGACCGATTCGGGCGCATCCCGGCCGGCCAGGCGGTAGTGCATCCAGCGCCCCTGTTTCCGGCTGCTGATCAGGCGGGCATTTCTAAGGATCGACAGATGCCTGGACACTGTGGATGGCGCCAGGTTCAACAGCGAAATGATCTGGCATACGCACAATTCCCGGCCCTTGAGCGCACCCAGTATCCGAATCCGGTTTTCGTCGGCCAGTGCTTTCGTGGTTCTGACAAGAGGTCGCATTGATTTAAATCTATATTTTACGAATTAACGAATTATTAAGTCTATACAAGTCTGCGAATCGTCTGTCAAACGGTAATAACATCGCGCGAAGAGAGTATGGCTATCCTGAAAGTCGTCCCATAAAGGTCGCTTATCGATTAATCCTTGACATTGTTGCGCACGGCTAATATAAAAAGACCGGTCGGTATAAAATAGTTGACGGGTCTTTATTTTTCCCGGATCCGGTTGAAAATTGGGATCGGGCAGGTTCAGAGGAGATCAAATGGGAACAAAGGGAATTCAGACACGGCATAACATCGTCAAGCAGTCTCTCCAGCTCTTTACGCTGAAGGGGTATTTCAACACCTCCATCAGCGATATCCTGGGGGCCACCGGATTAACCAAAGGCGGGTTGTACGGGCATTTCAGCAGCAAGGAAGATATCTGGTATGCGGTGTACGACGAGGCCGTATCCATCTGGCGTGGCATTGTCTTTAAAAATGTATCGGAGATCGCCGACCCCGTCCGGCGGATCGAGCAGACCATTGAAAACAACATGAAAAATTATCTCGGCGCCGAGGTGTTTGGGGGCGGGTGTTTTTTCTTCAACATGCTGGCCGAACTGTCCGGCCAGTCTTCCTCGATGAGCCGCCATATCCTCAAGGGATTTGTCCGGTTTTCGAGGCTGTTGCGATTGTGGCTCGAAGAGGCCGCGGAAAAAGGGATGCTCAAGGCCGGTATCGATTTCAGAGAAGTGGCCAGTTTTATCATCATTTCAGTCAACGGGGCCGCGCCGCTCTATGCGGCCAGCCGGGATCCGATGATCTGGAAACAGACCATTTCACAATTACGCTGTTACCTAACCCAACTGAGAAAGACGTGAAAGGAAGGTGCCAGATGTCATTTGACACATTGTTTGCCACGCGGACGCGCGTCATGGATGCCAGCGCCATCCGGGAAATCCTCAAAGTCGTTTCTCAGCCGGGAATGGTGTCCCTGGCCGGGGGGATACCCGCTCCGGAAGCGTTTCCGCTGGATATCATGCCGATGCT